>JBCBOW010000475.1:0-1880 GCA_039821045.1 Pseudomonadota bacterium | reverse complement strand
GCCTCCACGCCAGCGCGCACCGCCTCGCTTGCGTGGAGGCTGCGGGCGAGGCGTATGGCTGCCCCACTGCTGAATGGTCCGGCGATACCACACTTGCAGACCTTCTGGACGAAGCGGGCCTTACGACCACGGCGCTGGGCTATATGCCCACAGGTTGGACCAGGGATGCGCTTTACCCCGAGCTCGCCGCGATGATCGACAACCACCGCGCGCATCTCATCCTCAGCGATCTTGAGCGAGCAACGTGGCCATATGCCAAGGCGGGCTTCTTCGGGGTCAAGAAGCAGATCGACAACGTCCTGCGGGAGCTGGGGATGACGGGGACGCCGCTTGCTGCTGCAAGCTGATCGAACGCTGGGCACATAGGCCGCAGCCGCGATCGGGCCCGAGAACGGCCAGCGATCGCTGCCCCCCCTCGCCTTCCACAGGCCTGTGATTAACCCCATTCTTACGCTTCGAGCGTAACCCTCGCGCGCTATGACGCGGGAGCTGAACCGATGACCACCGAGCTCTACCCAACCCGGCTCCAGGCGGTGCTGCTCTTTGAAGGGCAGTTCGATGCGCTCGATGCGCTCATCCGCGATTTCACCCGCATCACGGAGCTCAAGTATGGGCTCATCTTCGCGAGCGCTGGCAGCGCGGCCCGCACCGGCTCTGTCACCAGCTCTGTCTCCAGCACGCGGGGCGAGGATACGGTCCGACTTGCGAGCGCGAGCGGCCATCTGACCGTCTCTTTCTCGCACATCGCCGCACCGCCGCCGATTGAGCCGTTTGAAGGCGCGCTGGCCTCTGCGATCACTGGCATCCTCAACCCCAGAATGCGCGAGCGCCTTGCTGCCGCGCGCACCCATCTGCTGCTTGAGGTTGAGCAAGAGAGCGGTGAGCCCGATGCACCCGCTGGCCCGGCAACAGAGGCCTTCACGGAGCGTTTGGAGACGCTTGCGCTGATGGTTCGCATCGCCACCGATCATGCAGAGCCAAGCTGCATTCACTGGGCACAGTCGGACCAGTTGCTTGATCCGCAGACCTTCGAGAGCTTCGTCACCGCTGGCCTGCCGGGGCCCTTGCACATCCATCCGCATCTCTTCGGCGAGCAGGCTGCCAGCGGGCAATCCGCCTTGATTGGCCTGCGCACCTTTGGCGCGGCGCACTGGCTCGGGCGCGAAGTGGTGATGCCGCCCAGCGCGCTCGCGTGGGAGGCCGGCTTTGAAAGCGTGCTCAGCTTCCTCCATCTCGCGACCATGGAAGGCGGCTACATCATCCCTGATGGGGACACCTTTGGCACCGAGGACGGCAGCGAGAGCTACCGCGTGATCCACCGCGAGGCGGGCTTGAACGAGTCCGGTGAGGCGATCGACCCTGCGTATGAGATCATCGCGCTGCGCCATGATGGCTGCACCTTCGTCTCACCCGATTACGTCGCCAGCGCGCAGATCGTGAGGAGCCGCGCGGCCGCTCCAGAAGCCCTCACCCTCGCCCCGCAGCAAGCACAAGAGGTCCACGCCGAGGTCACCAACGCGATCGCCGATACGCGCCGCAAGCTTGAGGGGATCGAGGGGCGCCTTGAGCTGCACGTTCCGGTTGACCCTGAGGATTTGAGCGAAGGCGCCCGGCAAAGCCTTGGCCGCGAACAGGCCGCAGAGGCCCCCTCGCAAGAGACCGCCGAGACCGCACCGATGCGCGAGCAGCCTTTGGAGATCATGACGCCAACGCCCAGCCAGCCCGGCCTCCCAAGCGTCTCGGGCCGATCGCTGCGCGCCCGCGTGTTCGGCAAGAGCGAGAGCTGAGCCAGGCTGTCAGCCAGCCCGCGGGTCGCTCGGTTCGTCGCGCCCTCAACTCGTCGCACGTAGAGAACGTGTGACACACCTGGCACACTGTCT
>JBCBOW010000474.1:0-1881 GCA_039821045.1 Pseudomonadota bacterium | reverse complement strand
CTGCGCCACTGGAACCGGGCTTCAAGCGTGCGACCGACCCGCCAATAGGCGTCGCCAAGATGGTCGTTGAGTTCCGACGAACCTGGCTCCATTTCGACAGCACGTTCGAGATAGAGCACCGCTTCGCTATAGCGGCCAAGTTTGAAGTAGGCCCAGCCAAGACTGTCTACGATGGCGCCACTATCCGGCCGCCGGTCTACGGCGCGGCGCAGGAGGGCAAGCGCCTCGTCCAGCTTCTCGCCTCGCTCAACGAGGCCATAGCCGAGATAATTCAAGACGCCGGGCGAGTCAGGCTCAATGGCTAGGGATGCGCGCAGGTCTTCTTCTGCGCCCTGCCAATTGCCGGTCCGCTCGCGCGCCGCGCCGCGGGCAAACAGGATTCGCCAATCCAGTCGGCCGGTGGCTGCGTCGGCCCGGATCACCTCATCGAAAACCGCCTCAGCCTCGCCATGGCGACCCACTGAGCGCATGAGGTCACCGAGCTGGACCTTGAGGTTGCGATCCTGCGTAGACTCCAGCGCGCGCGCAGCGGTCGCGAGCGCCTCTTCGTTTCGGCCTTCGCGGCGCAGCGCCCAGGCGAGTTGGCCCTGCGCGGTTGCAAAGAAAGGCGAGGTCTCGGGCACTGCATCCAGAAGATCAATGGCCTCGACACGGCGATTGGCATCATCGAGCGTATCCGCCCAAAGGGTGCGCGCAACGTGAAGCTCGGGATCGAGCGCCAGCGCCAGCGCGAAGTACGCCCCCGCAATGTCATCGCCCGTCTGCGCTGCGAGTGCAGCAGCCGGGGCATAAATCGACAGCGCTGCACCTGACCGCACGCTGGGCCGCGTCGGCACGAGCACGTCGCCGGCTTCAATGCGCTGGATCAAGCGGGCAACGGCAGGGTTGAAGCCGACCTCTTTGTTGAATTCGGTCAGCACGGCCACCGCCTCGGATGTCCGCCCGGCCGCAGCAAGCAATTCACCATACGCCTCCGCTGCAACGGCGAGGCGCGCGCCCTCCGTCCAGACGCTTTCAAACGCCTCCATCGCCCCGGCATCGTCTTCAGCGGCAAGGCGGAGAAAACCGACCATGTTCAGCGTGACGCCATCGAGCAGGGCATCGCCTGCCCGCGCTTCCATCAGCTTTGCTTCGGCGGCCTGCAAGCCGAGCGTGTCCAACAGCGCCCAGGCGGCAGTATGATCAGCGACCATGTGATTGAAGGGGGCTTGCTGCACGTCTTCGAGAATCGTCGCCGCTCGCGCATAGCGCTGTCGCCGCATCGCATCGACGCCGCGCACGAGATCGATAAGCGAAGCCGGTGTTCCATCAACGGCCTGCAGATCCTCAGATATCTCCGCAGCGGACTGGAAATCCCCCGCCATGAGAGCGGTGAACACGGCTCTCTCCGCAAGGTCTCGGTCTTGTGGGCTTGCGCGCAGCGCCTTGGCATAGTTTTCAGCCGCGCGCGCAGGGTCATTAGAGAGCGATGCAAACCGGCCAACGAGGAAATGACTGTATCCGCGCGCCGCATCACTGCGGGCATATCGGTCCGCGCTTTGGTCAAAGCTCAGCCTGTTCGACGGCGCGGTCGAGCAGGCATAAACCGCCGCAAATGCAGCGCCGGCGAGAAGAAGATTTCGGGCAATCATCAACTCTGTTGTTCCAGTAAGCGCACGGGCCTGCAAGTCCGTCGCTGCTTAGATGTCCCGCTGCTCTGCCGTGACGTCTTCATTCGATACGCGCGGCAACGGTTTTTTCTCCGGCGCCGGCTCGAGCAGGCCTTCTGCGAGCTTTTTTTCGATGATCTCAGCTTTGTGCGCTGGTGGATAGTTATCAAGCGCAACGCTCCAGGCCGTCCGTGCGCGCGCCTCATCGCCCAGCCGCCAGTAGACGTCTCCG
>JBCBOW010000473.1:0-1882 GCA_039821045.1 Pseudomonadota bacterium | reverse complement strand
ATCATACCGTTGCGGATTTGCAGGCTGCGAACCAGAAAGACCTGATTCGCAATTACGGGGAGACGGGCCAGTTTCTGCATCAACGCGCCTTTGGCCTGGACAACCGCCCGGTCGAAGCTGGCGGAGAACGCAAATCCGTATCGTCAGAAATCACCTTCGACACAGACATTTCGGACCTCGCCAGTTTGACCGACAGGCTTTGGCATGTATGCGAGCGCACCGCCTCGCGGGCAAAAGCGGCTGGCGTCGAAGGCGCGGTGGTGACGTTGAAGCTGAAGACTGCAAAATTTCAAAGCCGAACCCGGCGCGCGACCTTGCGAGAGCCAACCCAATTGGCAGGCACACTGTTCGACATTGGCCAATCCTTGCTTCAGCGCGAGTGTCAGAATGGAGAGCCGTTTCGTCTCATTGGGATCGGGCTGTCGTCTCTTGAATCCGCAAAGGCCGACCTCGTGGATCTTGTCGATGAGTCGCGTGGCAAACGCGCAGCTGCCGAGCGCGCCAGCGATGCAGCGCGTGAAAAATTCGGAAGCGATGCGGTTCAAACCGGACGAAGCCTGCGCATGGCAAAAGACAGAATTGAGCGCCAATCTGGCGCGCGAGACGAAAGCGCCTAGGCCGCGCCCAATCGCGAAAGCACTTTCTCGCGTCCAATCAGAACGATCATATCCGCCATACTCGGACCATAGGCTCGACCGGTGATCGCCTTGCGAAGGGGCATGAAAAGCCCTTTGCCCTTTCGGCCAGTCTCCTGCTTCAGCGTGCCTGTCCAGGCAGACCAGGTTTCCGAGGTGAATTCACCGTCTGGAGCAAGCTTCGCCGCCTCGGCAATGAAGTCGGTATCTTCATCTTCGATAACACCGGCCACATCACCGAAGGCGACATCCACCCATTCGCGAGCATCTGAAACGCGAGTGCAGTTCTGCCGAATGATCGTCCAGAACGCTTTGTCCGCCGCGCGCGGGTCCATCGCCTCCAGACGTGGCTTTGCAGTCTCGAAATCCATCTCATGGACTAGCGCCGCATTGAGCTGTTCGAGCTCAGCTTCATCGAAACGCGCGGAGTTGCGAGCGATCTTCGAAAAATCAAATTCATCAGCGAGCGTCGCCAGACTATCGCGCACTTCCACAGCATCGCTTGTGCCGATCTTCGCAAGCAAAGACGCAATGGCAAGCGGTTCCATGTCGCTCTCTCGCAATTGGGCAATGGACAACGAGCCAAGTCTTTTCGACAACCCCTGCCCGTCCGCCCCCACCAGGAGCGGCGTGTGGGCCATGGTAGGCGCATCTCCGCCAAGCGCCTTGAAGATCTCGATCTGCGCACCGGAATTCGTCACATGGTCTTCGCCACGCACCACATGGGTGATCTCGGCGTCGATATCATCGACCACGCTGGGCAACGTGTAGAGATATGAGCCGTCGCCGCGAATCAGGATCGGGTCAGAAACCGATGCGGTCTCGATCCCTTGTGTTCCGCGCACCAGGTCTTCCCATTCAATCCGCTCACCCGACAGTTTGAAGCGCCAGTGGGGCGTGCGGCCTTCTGATTCCAGGGCGCTTTTTTCGGTATCTGTGAGGTCCAGGGCGGCGCGGTCATAAACCGGGGGCCGACCACGCGAGAGAGCAATCTTGCGTTTGCGGTCTAACTCTTCTGCTGTCTCATAGCACGCATAGAGTAATCCCATGTCGCGCAGCTTGTCGGCGGCTGCAGCGTAGGCGTCGAACTTGTCAGATTGGCTGAATGTGTCGCCCTACTCCAACCCGAGCCAGGTCAGGTCATCTCGGATACCCTGCTCGAATTCCGCTGTTGAGCGCTCGGTGTCAGTATCGTCGATGCGCAGCACGAAGGTGCCGCCAGCTTTCTTGGCGAACAACCAGTTGAT
>JBCBOW010000472.1:0-1884 GCA_039821045.1 Pseudomonadota bacterium | reverse complement strand
ATCCTGTGCGTTGATCACCCAGAGGTGCAGGCGGTGATCGGCGAAGTGCGCGATCGCAAGGTCGTGACTTACGGATTCTCGCTCCAGGCCGATATCTGCGGGGTCAACATCCGTGCAGAGGAAGGCGGCAACACGTTCGATGTGATGGTGCGCCAGCGCGGCGAGCCGGACCGCCGCATCGAAGGCGTGCATTTGCCCATGCCAGGGCGCCACAATGTCCAAAACGCGCTGGCCGCGATTGCGGTGGCGATTGAGATGGGCTGCTCGGATGCGGTCATCCGTGAAGGCTTTGCAGGCTTTGGCGGGGTGCGTCGGCGCTTCACCAAAGTGGGCACGATCGCTGTGGCTGAGGGTTTGGTCAGTGTGATTGACGATTATGCTCACCACCCGGTCGAAATTCGCGCCGTGCTCAGCGCTGCGCGTGAGGCCGCGTCTGGCGCCAAGGGCCGGGTCATCGCGGTCGCGCAGCCGCATCGCTATTCGCGCTTGCATGATCTGATGGACGATTTTCAGACCTGCTTTAACGAGGCCGATCTGGTTTACGTAACCCCGGTCTACGAAGCGGGCGAAGCGCCGATCGCGGGGGTGGACAGCGCGGCGCTTGTCTCAGGGCTCAAATCGCGTGGGCACCGCTCAGCGCATACGATTGCTGATCGCGACGCATTGGCGAGCGAGCTTGCCGCGCAAATTGGCCCCGGAGATGTAATCGTTTGCCTCGGGGCCGGGGATATCACGCGCTGGGCCGCTGGTTTGCCTCAGGCAATTGAGGGACAATTGCGCACATGAGCAGCAGCGGCTTCCAGATCGGCGAGGGCGCCTTTATTGACAGCGGCATGGCGCCGGACTGCGAGGTCGAAGGCGCGATTGCAGCTCCTGTCCCGCTCGAGGGCATTCGCGGCGCAGTGACTGGCAAGGCGCCGCTTGCCAAACATGTCTGGTTCAAAACTGGCGGCGCCGCGGACTGGCTGTTTGAGCCGGCGGATATGGAAGACCTTGTCACCTTCATTGAGCGCGTTGATGGCAGCCTGCCGGTGATGGCTTTGGGCCTTGGCTCCAACCTCATCATCCGCGATGGCGGGGTTCCCGGCGTGGTCGTGCGGCTGGGCAAGCCTTTTGCGGGCGTTGAAGTGACTGGCGAGACCGAGATCACCTGCGGCGGCTCAGCGAGCGGCATTCTGGTTGCGTCCACCGCGCGCGATGCCGGTATTGCTGGCCTTGAGTTTTTGCGCGGCATTCCTGGCACAGTTGGCGGGTTTGTGCGCATGAACGGCGGGGCTTACGGGCGCGAAGTGGCCGACATTCTGATCGATTGCGATGTCGTGATGCCTGATGGCAATGTGCTGCGCGTGCCCACCGCTGATCTTGAATACACCTATCGCCATTCCGCGCTTGGCGAGGGCGCGATTGTCGTCTCGGCGCGGTTTCAGGGCACGCCCGGCGATCCCGCCGATATTGGCGCTGAGATGGACCGGATTGCCAAAGCGCGCGAGGAATCACAGCCGCTGCGCACCAAGACGGGTGGATCGACTTTCAAGAACCCGGATGGGACGAGCGCCTGGAAGCTCGTCGATGAAGCGGGCTTTCGCGGCTATCGCCATGGCGGCGCGCAGGTCTCGGAGAAGCACACCAATTTCCTCATCAACACGGGCGCTGCGACCAGCGGCGAGATCGAAGCCCTAGGCGAGATGATCCGCGACAAGGTGTTTGCCGCGACCGGCAAGAGCCTCGAATGGGAAATCCAGCGCGTGGGGCGGCCATGAGCGGTGATGACATGACCGGTTCAAACCCCATCCATGTTGCGGTCCTGATGGGCGGTTGGGCGAATGAGCGTGAGGTCTCGCTCATGTCCGGCATTGGCGTCACCGATGCGCTCGAGATGAAGGG
>JBCBOW010000471.1:0-1885 GCA_039821045.1 Pseudomonadota bacterium | reverse complement strand
AAGCGATGCTCGATGCCTATGCGAGCCCGGCGCGCGAGGATCACCGCGTTCCTTTCACACGCTTGATGGCGATTGTCATCTTTACCGCGCGCTATGATTTGCTCGATCGTCACATGCGCGAGGCGGGTTGCGGGGTGGTGACCGGCCGGGAGCTTGAGACTGTCGAGCTGGGCAATCTCGAACAGCAAAAACGCGAGATCGAAAAGCGGATGCGCGAGCTGCGCAAGACAGCGCCAACGCTTCGAAGGGGCGATGAGGCCTGATGGCGCTGGGAGGCCCCGAAATCGCCACAAGCGTGGCATCGCAGACAGCGCGCGAGTGGTTCACGGCGGCTGAGCTGGCCGCGCTCGCCTTGCCCGGATTGCCGCGCGACAAGCGATCGATCAATCGCCGAGCCAGCGATGAGCATTGGGCCTCGCGCCTTGATGCGGATGGCGCTTTGCGTGCGCGCAAACGCCCAGGACGCGGCGGCGCGCTGGAATTCCATGTCTCGCTGCTGCCCGGAGAGGCGCAGCTGGAGCTGCAAAAGCGCGGGCTTGCCCCAAGCGCCCCAGAGCCCGCTGAAGACGCCAGCGCGGCCGCCTGGAAGTGGTTTGAAGCGCAGAGCGCCAAGGTAAAGGATGAAGCCAAGCGGCGGCTGGAAATCGTCCAGGCGGTCGAGACGCTGTGTGCGGCGGGATCAAGTGTGACAGCCGCCGTCGCGGCGGTGGCAAGCCAGCGCGGCGTTGGAAATTCGACGATCCTGAGCTGGCGCAATCTCATCAGCGGAACTGAGCGCACCGATTGGCTCCCAGCGCTGGCGCCGCGCCGCAAAGGCGGCGGGGTTGAAGCCGAGATTGACGATGAAATCTGGCAGCTGTTCGTGAGCGATGCCTTGCGCGGATCGCAGCCGACGCTCGCGAGCTGTTATCGCCGGGTGAAAGCGATTGCCGCTGAAAGGGGCGTTTCAATCCCCCATCAGCGCACGTTTACGCGCCGCTACAAGGCCGAAGTTCCCAGCGATCTGGCGATCTACAAGCGCGGCGGGCCGGATGCGCTTAAAGCGGCGCTGCCCTCGATCACGCGGTCGATTGAGCATCTGCGCGTGATGGAGCACGTCAATATCGACGGACACACCTTCAACGTGTTTGTCGAGCCGCCGCCCGGAAGCCGCAAAACCAAGCCGATCCGGCCTGTGATGGTGGCCATTCAAGATCTTCGATCCAGCAAGATCATGGCCTGGCGCATCGCGGAAACCGAGTGCTCGCTCGTCACCCGCTTGGCCTTTGCCGATCTCTTCCGCAATTGGGGCATTCCGCGCGAGTGCACGCTCGATAATGGCCGCGCCTTTGCGAGCAAATGGATCACCGGGGGCGCGAAGAGCCGGTTTCGCTTCAAGGTGGTCGATGAAGAGCCGACAGGCTTGCTCACCGGGCTCAACATCAAAATTCACTGGACGCAGCCCTATAGCGGGCAATCCAAACCGATCGAGCGCGCGTTTCGCGATCTGGATGATACGATCAGCCGCTCGCCCGCATTCGAGGGCGCGTACACCGGCAAAGACGCGCTTTCCAAACCGCACAATTATCGCAGCAAGGTGATCCCCTGGGATGAGTTTGTCGCGCATGTCAGTGCGGGGATCGCCGCTCACAACGCGCAGGAGGGCCGCTCTGGCCGCGATTATGCGGGGCGCAGCTTCGATCAGGTTTATGCCGAGATGCTCTCGTCTTCGCCCGTTTCGGTGGCGACCAGCGAGCAAGTGCGCATGGCGCTGCTGACAGCCGAGCAAAAGCGCGTGCACCGCGAGACCGCCGAAATCGAGCTTTATGGCAATCGCTACCACGCGCCCGAACTGAGCGAGCTGCGCGGCGAGAAAGTCACGGTGCGCTTTGATCCCGATCAGCTG
>JBCBOW010000470.1:0-1887 GCA_039821045.1 Pseudomonadota bacterium | reverse complement strand
GGGCGCGTTGTAGACGGTCGCAAAGGTGCAGGCTGAGTGAAAGTCGCCCTCCGCAGTGGAGCCCTCTCCCACCCAGGTCGCTGCGATGCGGCTGTCGCCCTTGATCGCGCTCGCCATCGCCCAGCCCACCGCTTGCGGGGTTTGCGTCGCGAGGTTGCCCGAAATGCTGAAGAAGCTGTGCTCGCGGCTGGAATACATGATCGGCAGCTGGCGGCCCTTCAGCTTGTCGCCCTTGTTTGAATAGATCTGGTTGATCATCTCAATGAGCGGATAGCCGCGCGCGATCAGCACGCCTTGCTGGCGATAGCTGGGGAACACCATGTCATCGCTCGCCAGCGCCATCGAGGCGGCGACCGAAGTGGCCTCTTCGCCGGTGCACTTCATGTAGAAGCTGGTCTTGCCCTGACGCTGCCCGCGAAACATCCGCTCATCAAAAGCGCGCACCATCGCCATATGGCCCAGCATTGTGCGCAAGGTATCAGGCGCAAGCTTCGGGTCCCAGGGCCCGTGAGCCTTGTTGTCATCGCCAAGCACTCGGATCAGCCCATAGGCGAGCTCTTTCATGTCGCCCGGATCGCTTGCCTCGTCAGGGCGCGGTTGGGCGCCCGGCTCGCTCACATCAATATCTGAAAAATCGACCGTATCGCCAGGGCGGTACTTGGGCTCGGGCACATGCAGCGCAAGACTGGGACGATTGCCCCCTTGCCCGGTGCCCTCTTGCGGCGGTGTATCGGTCGGATCGGCCATAGGCTTCGTCTCTCAGCGGTGAGTGCACGCGCTGGCCTATGTCACCGATTTTGGACGGTCAAGGAGCCGTCATCACACCGCAACAGGGGCCTTGATTGGCGGGTGCGGCGCGTAATCATGCACCACGAAATCCTCGATTTGGTAGTCGAAAATTGTTTCAGGCTTTCGCGTGATTTCGAGGCGTGGGCTTCCCTTGGGTTTGCGCGAGAGCTGTTCTTCGATCAGATGCGCGTGATTGAGATAGAGATGCGTGTCTCCGCCCATCCAAACAAGCTCTCCCGGCTCAAGCTGCGTTTGTTGCGCCATCATCCTTGTGAGCAGCGCAGCGGACCACAGATTGAAGGGCAAGCCGAGCGCGACATCGCACGAACGCTGATAGAGCAAACAGTTCAAGCGGTCTCCCGCAACGTGAAACTGATAGGTCTTGTGGCACGGCGGCAGCGCCATCTGGTCAAGCTGCGCGACATTCCACCCCTCGATAATGTGGCGACGGCTGCCCGGACTGGAACGCAGGCTCTCGACCACTTGAGCGACCTGATTGATCCCCTCGCCCGGCTCATAGAGCCCATCAGGGCGATAGCGATAGGTCGGCCAATCGACCCATTGTTTGCCATAAACCGGGCCAAGATCGCCCCAGCGCCGCGCAAACGCTTCATCATCGGCGATCCGCTGGACGAAATCATCGAGGCTCAGCTCCTCGCCCGTCTCCTTGACATAGCGGGCATGCGGCCATTCGTTCCAGATCTTCACGCCTTGGAGGACCAGCGGGCGGATATTGGTGTCGCCGGTCAAAAACCACAGCATCTCGCGGGTCGCGGTCTTCCAATAGACCCTCTTGGTGGTGAGCAGCGGCATCGCGCCATCTGCCAGATCAAATCGCAGCTGCGCTCCAAAGACCGAGCGTGTGCCAATTCCGGTGCGATCCGAGCGTTCTGAACCCGTCTCCCAGATGCATCGCATGAGATCGAGATATTGGTGCTCGGGGTGTCTTGGTCCGTGAAGCTGCGATGGAATCGTCTCGGGGTGTTGAAGCGTTGCCATACCAGAGAGCATAGAGCGCAATTGCCCGCTTGCCACCTTCGCTATCCACACCTATACGCGCGCCCCTACCGCACGCCGCTCCGCTGGTTTGGCGTGTTT
>JBCBOW010000469.1:0-1893 GCA_039821045.1 Pseudomonadota bacterium | reverse complement strand
CAGACGCTCCGTTCTTGAGCGCATCGCGCAGATCGCCGGGTCGATTGGAGCCAGCATAATGCGGGCTTGGATGATCCTTGAGCACCTGCTCATTCCCCAGCCGCCGACGGGTCTCTACGCGTATTTGGTCGATCGCTGTTCGTGGCGGCGAGACCGTGAAGAAGACTGGATTGCCAGCGCTATCCTGCCTTACGCTTCGTCTCTCAGCCGCGGTGAAACGCGAATGCACCCAGATGTCGTCTCCGGTGATGTCTGGAAAGTCACCGATACGCTGGTAGCCCTTGCGGGAGATGCCGAAACAGCCCGAGCCCACCATCGCATCGTTGACGTAAGGCTGCGTGAGCCACACGCGATAATAGGCTCGCACGAGAAAGTTGGATCGCGAAAGGTCCATCTCTAGGGCAGGGGAGGCAGCCATCACGCCCGGTTCTTCAAGCTCTTGTGCAAGCGCAATGAGCGAGGCGAAGGAGCACTGCACATCGGCATCGAGGTAGATGCGCGGAAAATGCATCGCCTGTGCGTTCGCCGCGTTCATCGCGCGGGTCTTCGAACCTTCCGGCAGATCGAGTACGAGCGCGCTCGGTGCCTGTTTACCTGCAAATTCTACGGTTCGGTCATCGCAGCCATTTGCCGCGACGATCAATTGAAACTCATAATCATCTGGCTTGTCGGCCAAAACCGTCTCGAGGCACCGCTCAATGACCGCCTCTTCATTATGAGCCGGAATGATCAGCGTGAAAGGTAAAAGAGCCGACACAATTATGGTAACCTTGCACGTATGGTACGTCGTTGCGCCAACCAAGCTATAGCACGACAGCGATCCGGTCTGACAGAATAAGAGAAGCGTGCGAAGACGCCACTCAACATGCCATCAGGCGACATCGGCCTTACCGCCATACTGATAATAGCTGTATTGATAGTCGTATGACTGCCCTGCTTCCAAAGCGCGATATTTCGTAAGCACAACGCCCAGAGGTTTGCCACCTGCGCTACGCAGACGACGTAGTGCTGCTCTTGCTTGACCGAACGCCACATTGTTGGCCTCGAGGACGAATATCGTCCCATCGCAAAGCCGCGCGACCATCGGCGCGTCCGCGAGGCCCATAACGGGCGCAGAATCCAGCAGGACCAGCGAGTAGTTTTGTCGCTGCTCGGCGAGGAACTTTGCAAACTGTGGGGATGCTAGCAGCTCGGTGGGGTTGGGGGGAAGCTCCCCAATCGGCATGATTTCAAGATTTTCGTGAACGCCCTTCACAATAGCCGACTCTAAATCGGTGTGCCCGAGGAGGACTTCGACTAGGCCAGCTTCGGGCCTTTCGATATCGAGTAGATCGGCAACTGAAGGACGCCGCAAGTCAGCGTCGATGAGAAGCGTCTTTCGGCCCATTCTTGCAAACAGATCGGCGAGTATGACGGCGGTCGTCGACTTGCCCTCGCTCGCTTTGCTACTCGTGAGCTGCAGCACATTACTTTCACGTGGGAGAGCAAAGTCAATCGTGGAGCGGATCGATGCATATGCTTCGATGAGCGCTCCGAATTGATCCCCGCTATCACCCTGCATCTCGCGATCCGTGATGTACGGCGTGTGGCCAAGGAGCGGAAGGCCGAGTTTCTCTTCAACCTGCTCGAGCGATCGTATCCTGTCATCCAGAACTTCACGCAATACAACGAGCCCACCCGCCAGCGCCGTGCCAAGAACCAAGCTCAGCAAAATGTTCATCGTGAGGCTTGGCCTGATCGGGACGGAAGGCACTGTCGCCGTATCCACGAGGCTAATCGCTACAATCAGGTCAGCAGTGCCGCCAACATTCAAACCGGAGCGATTAGCCTCGTGGATACGGCGACAGTGCCTTCCGTCCCGATCAGGCCAAGCCTCACGATGAACATTTTGCT
>JBCBOW010000468.1:0-1894 GCA_039821045.1 Pseudomonadota bacterium | reverse complement strand
TGATTTTTGACCTTGCCGTGGCGCAAGGCGGCAATGTCGAGGGCTCCAAGCCCGACGAGGTGGTAGAGAAGCACGGCGTGAAAATCATCGGCTATTCCAACACCCCGGCGAGCCTTCCCGCTGACGCCTCCGCGCTGTTTGCGCGCAACCACTTCACCATGTTCCAGGCCTTCTGGGATGCCGAAGCGGGCAAGCCGGTGTTCGACGAGGAAATCGGCGACGCGATCCGGCTGACCAAGGGCGGGGAAGTGGTGAACGAGAGGCTGAAGGGGTGACATTGCGCTTGGCGCACCTCTTTTTGGCGGGGCTTCTCCTGACCAATTCGCTCGGCGTATCCGCGCAAATCTACAGCCGCGCTGATGCGCGCGAAGGCGCCTTTGCTCGCACCAAAATCGCTGCTGCATATATGGTGGTGGTCAACGCCTGTGTGACCCATGTTCCCGAGGAAACCGACCTTTCCGAGTACAACGCGCTGGTCGCTCGCTACGAGGCGCTTCGCAAGCAACACCGCCGAACACCGCGGCGCGTCGATTTCGAGATCATCGAGAGCGAATACGAGCTGCAGCGCATCCCGGAAGATCTGCTTGAATTGGAATGCGGCCCGCGCAGTGATCCTGAGGCGCTGGTGTTCCTGAAAGAACAAACCAAAGTGCTCTCTGAAGCGCTTGGCCCCCTTGAGGACGCGCTCAAGCCCGCGATGGCGGAAGGCGATCCCGATGAGGCGTTCGAAGACGCTGATGCCATGGGCGCTGACGACATGACTACCGATACGGTGGATGCGGGCGATCTTGAACCGCTTGATGCTGAAAATGTGGCGCTGATCCAAGACGATCTCCCGGACAATGAGCTGATTGGCCTGGATGAGTATCCTCACCCGTTTGATGGCGAGTGGACTGTCGATTTGCGCCTCGATCTGTTCGCCGAACCCTATTCTCAGCCGATGAAAATCCTCGTCTCGGACGCGGATGTCGTCACTGGCACTTTTTACGGTTCGACGATCGAAAGCGGCCGGGTGGGCACGGCGCAAAACCGCACCTGCATGGCCTTTAGAACGAGCGATAATTCGGGGCCTTATCAGCACGCGGCGTGCCTTATCGATGATCTTATCGTTGGCCAGAGTTGGAGTGAGGGTCGCGATTTTGTGAACCCATGGACCGCAGAACGGAAGAAATAATGGACTTTATCTCAATCCTATCAATCTTCGTGCTGGCGTGTTTCGTCGGCTATTATGTGGTCTGGTCGGTCACCCCGGCGCTGCACACGCCGTTGATGGCGGTGACCAATGCGATTTCTAGCGTTATTATCGTGGGCGCGCTGATCGCTTCGGCGGAGGCCGGGAACATGGTTGCCAAGTATCTCGGCTTGTTTGGCGTGGTGCTCGCCAGCATCAACATCTTCGGCGGCTTCGCTGTGACCGAGCGCATGCTCGCGATGTACAAGAAGAAGGAGACCAAGTGATGCTCTCCTTTTCGCCCAGAAAGATGATCGCTGGTGCCAATCTGCTGGCGCTGGGGGCCGTGCTTTATCCCAGCCAGGCATCCGCTCTGGATTGCCCGCCTGAGGCCGAGACTTGCTGCGCCGAGGGTACGGAGTGGCCGTGTGACGACAATGGCCGCTCGATTTTGAACGCGATCGGACCGGAAGCGCTCGATGCAATGGTCGCCTTTGCCTATCTGATTGCAGGCGTGTTCTTCATCCTTGCACTGCGCGGATTGTCGAGCCCGGCCACCAGCCGCGCAGGCAACCGCAATGGCATGATCGGCATGGCCATTGCCGTCGGCACCACCCTCGCCATTCTGTTCGATCAGCTCGACACGATCACACTCGCGATTATGGGTGGCGGCATTGCCATTGGCGGCGTCGTCGGCGCGATCATAGCCCGCCGCATTGCGAT
>JBCBOW010000467.1:0-1899 GCA_039821045.1 Pseudomonadota bacterium | reverse complement strand
CGCTACCTGAGCTTGATGGGTCAAGCGTGCCGACGGTGTTTGGCGGGCGCTCGGGCGCGTGCGGGGATCATTGCGAGGGATGTGAGCGGCGTTGCGAGCGGGTGCAATCCGATCGGCTGCGCGCGATGCAGGCTTGCGAAGAGCGGGCCGAAGCGCTGGCCGCGCGCGTTACAAAGCTGATCGCCATGCGCCGGGCTAAACGCGCTGAGCGCAAGCTGGCGGTGGTGCTGTTCAACTTCCCGCCCAATGCTGGCGCCACGGGCACAGCGGCGTTCATGAGCGTGTATGAATCGCTCTTTGCCACGCTGCAAAGGCTGGCCGCTGAAGGTTACGAAGTTGAGGTGCCCGAAAGCGTCGATGCGCTGCGCGAGGCGGTCCTTAACGGGAATGCTGAACAATTCGGTGCGGATGCCAATGTCGCGCACCGTGTGCCGAGCGACGAGCACGTAAGGCGTGAGCCGCACTTGGCCGAGATCGAAGCGCAATGGGGCGCAGCGCCGGGTCGCCAGCAAGCAACCGGCGGGCACATCCATGTGCTGGGCGCTCATTTCGGCAATGTGTTTGTCGGGATTCAGCCGGCCTTTGGCTATGAAGGCGATCCGATGCGCCTGCTGTTCGAAGGCAATTTCGCGCCGACGCACGCCTTCAGCGCCTTTTACCGCTATATCCGCGAGGATTTCGGTGCGCATTCGGTGCTGCACTTTGGGACGCATGGCGCGCTCGAATTCATGCCCGGAAAGCAGGCCGGGATGACTGGCGAGTGTTGGCCCGATCGCCTCATCGGTGATCTTCCCAACCATTATCTCTACGCGGCGAACAATCCGACCGAAGGCATGCTCGCCAAGCGCCGGTCCAACGCAACCTTGCTGAGCTATCTCACCCCGCCGCTTGCTCACGCTGGTCTCTACAAGGATCTCGCCGATCTCAAAGCGAGCGTTGAGCGTTGGCGCGCCAGCACGGATGAGGCGGAGCGCATCGATCTGGCTTTGCTCATCGCTGACCAATGCGAAGCGATCGACCTTGAATGCGAGGATGTGAGCGCGGTTTCGGAAAAGCTCTATGAGCTTGAGCAGACCCTGATCCCGCACGGGCTGCATGTTCTGGGTCGCAACCCTGAAGGCGCCGCGCGCGAGGAAATGCTCGATGCGATGCTGGAAGCCGATGAGGCTAAGACGAGCCGCGATGAGCTTGGCGCTTTGCTCGACAGCAGCGACGAGTTGGGCGCGCTGATCCATGCTTTGGACGGCGGCTACACCCAGCCAGCGCCCGGCGGCGATGTCATCGCGAACCCGCAAGTCTTGCCGACGGGTCGCAACATTCATGGCTTTGATCCCTTCCTTCTGCCTTCAAGCTTCGCTTGCAAACAAGGCCGCGAGCAAGCCGAACGCCTGATTGACCGACATGTCGATGGCGATGCACCCTTCCCTGAAAGCATCGCGATGGTGCTGTGGGGCACGGACAATATGAAGACCGAAGGCGTCCAGATCGCGCAGGCGATGACGCTGATCGGCGCGCGGCCGCGGCGTGACAGCTATGGGCGGCTGGCGGGCGCAGAACTGATCCCGCTCGAAGAGCTCGGACGCCCGCGGATCGATGTGGTGATGACGCTTTCGGGCATCTTCCGCGATCTTTTGCCTTTGCAAACGCGTATGCTGGCCGAGGCCGCTTTGCTGGCCGCGCAAGCGGACGAGCCGCTGGAGCGCAACTTTGTGCGCAAACACAGCCTCGCGCATGCTGAAAAGCACCAATGCAGTCTGGAAACCGCGGCCCTGCGGGTCTTCTCAAACGCTGAAGGAGCCTACGGCGCCAACGTCAATCAGATGATCGAAGGCGGCGCCTGGGCAGACCCGGATGAACTCGCCAACGCGTTCGAGATCAACAAGGGTTTTGCTTACGGCG
>JBCBOW010000466.1:0-1908 GCA_039821045.1 Pseudomonadota bacterium | reverse complement strand
CTTCGAGCGGCTGCGCGAGCGAAACGCTCGCGATGTCTGCGGTGGTTTTTACAGCGGTGTCTGTCATGCCGCCCATCTACACCGCTCGAAGACATCGCCGATGAACTGGGTCAGAGCTTTTCTGAATATGGCTTTGCCGTTGTGCGCGATCATGACGTGCCACAAGAACTCATCGTGCGCGCCGAAGCGACTTCCAGGGCCTTCTTCGAATTGCCAGATGCGACCAAGCGGGCTTACGCGATCGACGGGGGAGGCGGCGCGCGCGGCTACACGCCATTTGGCACTGAAAAAGCCAAGGACGCCGAAATCTTTGACCTCAAAGAGTTCTGGCACGTCGGGCGCGATCTGGAGCCGGGCCACCCGCTCTCAGATTTCATGGCGCCCAACCTGTGGCCGACAGAGATTGAGGGCTTTCGTGAGACCTTCAGCGATCTTTTTTCGGCATTCGAAGAGGCTGGTCTTCGCGTCTTGGAAGCAATCGCGCTTCATCTTGGTTTGGAGCGGACATTCTTCGCCCCCACCGTTGAAGACGGCAATTCGGTAATGCGACTTCTTCATTACCCGCCACTGGGCCCCGATGCGCCCGAAGGTGCGATTCGTGCAGCAGCGCACGGCGACATCAACACGATTACGCTCTTGCTGGGCGCTGAAGAAGCTGGCCTTGAATTGCTGACAAAAGATGGCGAATGGCGCGCGGTAGAAGTGCCTGCGGGAGCGCTGGTGATCAATGTCGGCGATATGCTTGAGCGTCTGACCGCTGGGCAGTTGCGCTCAACCACCCACCGCGTGGTCAACCCCCGTGGCAAAGCGGCTTTGCGCTCGCGCTATTCGATGCCGTTTTTCCTGCATTTTCGGCCCGATTACCTGATCGAGCCCCTCGCTTCCTGTGTCACCAAACAAGCCTCGAATGAAGCTGAGCCGATTGCGCTCGAACCGATTACAGCGCACGACTTTTTGATGCAGCGACTGCGAGAGATCAATCTTGCCTGAGCGCTTCACGAACGCGCTCGTTTTAGCCAAAAACTCATTCCTCGTTGCATGCGCGCAACAGTGATCAGCCAACCCCTCGCGTTTGCGTGGGTTTCGAAAGCGCAGCATTCGCATGCAAAGTCTCGTGACACAAGCTTGTCATAGTATTTAACAGGAACGTCACAGAACAGTCGCGTTTCCGTCTCGCAAGGCACCTATCGGGAGCCCGCTCACAACCTTTCCATGTGATCAGGGGCTCCATATCATGAAAATTAAATATCTCCTGGCTGCTAGTGTCGTCAGCCTTTCTGCGGCTGCGACCATTGCCACTCCCGCCTACGCTCAGACGATTACGTCAGGCGTTGAAGGCGAAGTTATCGATGAAGCCGGGGCAGCGATCCCAGGCGCGACCGTAACCGTTACCGACGAGCGTAACGGTCGCTCGCGGACCGCTACAACCGGCAGCGGCGGCGATTTCCGCATCGGCCAGCTCCTCCCGGGCGGTCCTTACACGGTGACTGTCACGGCGCCGGGTTTTGAAGGTCAGACGGTCCAAGAAGTCTTTACCAACATCTCGGGCAGCTCGGCCTTTACCTTCGCTCTTTCGAGCCAGAACGCCGGCAACACGATCATCGTGACCGGCGCGCGCGCCAGCGCAACTCAGGTTGCTGTTGGTCCGGGCACGGCGTTTGGAACGCGCGAGCTCGAGGCGTTTCCGTCAATCACCCGCGACATTCGCGACATCATTCGTATTGACCCGCGTGTAAGCCTCGAGCGCAACAACGACGTTGACCGTATCTCTTGCCTTGGCGGCAATGACCGTTCGAACACCTTCACGGTTGACGGTATCGTGCAAGCCGACGTCTTCGGCCTTAACGGCACACCGTTTGCTGCTCGTAACGCGCTTCCGCTGCTGTTCGATCACATCGAACGGCAGCG
>JBCBOW010000465.1:0-1923 GCA_039821045.1 Pseudomonadota bacterium | reverse complement strand
CCGTCACCAGCGAGGTCGTTGGTTTTGCTGGCGACTTCGCGCAGCATCTGAGCGCCCATGTTTTCGAACTTATCGGTCAGTTCGATTTCCTTGGCGACGGTCACACCATCCTTGGTGATGCGCGGTGCGCCGAAGCTTTTGTCGATTACGACGTTACGACCCTTTGGGCCGAGCGTCACTTTTACAGCGTTGGCGAGCGTGTCGACGCCCTTGAGGATGCCTTCGCGGGCATCGCGGCCGAACAATACGTCCTTGGCAGCCATGATTGTTTCTCCTGAATTGGATTGAGTTTTGGAAAAGCGCTTTGGCGTCCGCCGATCAGCCGAGGATGCCCATGATGTCGCTTTCCTTCATGATCAGCAGGTCTTCGCCGTCGATCTTGACTTCGGTGCCGCCCCACTTGCCGAAAAGCACGCGGTCGCCGACCTTGACGTCGAGCGCGATGCGGTCGCCGTCATCGTCGCGGGTGCCTTCGCCAACAGCGACGATTTCGCCTTCGCTGGGCTTTTCCTGAGCTGAATCGGGGATGATGATGCCACCGGCGGTCTTGGTGTCGGCTTCGATGCGACGGACCAGAACGCGGTCGTGCAGAGGACGAAATGCCATGATTGAATGACCTCTCTGTTGATGAATTTCACTTTTTGGCACTCTCCCTGTGAGAGTGCCAATGGCGCGCATTTGGTTGTCTGGTGCATCCGAGTCAACCAGCGAGATCAAAAAAATTATTCGGCCGAAGTGGCTCTCGTTGTTAGGCCAAGCGCTTCGCGCCGCGCCCAGCGCCACGTGAGCAAAACAGCGGCAAAAAGGAGCCCTGTCGCAAGGCCGATCCACACTCCTGTCCCTTCAAGAGGTGTGAAGAAACCGAGACCGATTGCCAGACCAAAACCGGGCACCCAATAGCTGAAAACTGCAATCCACATCGGAACGCGCGTGTCCTGAAGTCCGCGAAGCGCCCCAAGCGAGACAGCCTGCATGCCATCGACGAGTTGAAACGCGGCTGCCAATAGCAAGTACTGGAGAGCAAAGCCCACAAGCGCGCTATTCTTCGCCGCATAGGGATCAATATAGACGGAGAGCAGCGCGATCGGTGCAAAGATCATGCCGCTCGCCGTCAAAACCATAAATCCAGTCCCCAGCGCTATCGCTACCCAGCCAGCCTGCAAAATGCCCTGCCGGTCTTGCGCTCCATAAAAATAGCCAACCCTGATGGTAACCGCCTGCCCCACACCGAAAGGTACCTGAAACGCGAAGGCGGCAATGTTGAGCGCGAGTGTATGGCCGGCCAGTTCCGAAGCGCCGAACCGCCCCATTAAGAATGCCGCAGCACCGAAGATCCCGGCTTCCGCGATAACTGTAAGCGCGATCGGCGTTCCAATACGGATGATTTCGCGCATGCGCTCCCAGTCTGGCCGCCACCATCGACCGAAAATCCGGTATCGGCGCAGCTTCTTGTCGAGCTGGATCACAGCGACATAGGCGAGCATTGTCGAAGTGGTGGTGATGATGGTCGCGATGCCAGCACCAATGAGTTCGAGACGGGGCGCGCCGAAGTTGCCGAAGATCAGCACATAGTTTCCGGCTGCATTAACGCCTATGCCAAGCGCAGTGATGACGGTCGCAAAGATAGGCCGTCCCAAGGTCGAGACATACGTCCGCAAGACATTGCCCGCCACCATGGGGATGAGAGACCAGACCACCGCCAGCAAATATGGCGCCGCCACGATAATCACTTCGGTCGGCTGGCCTGTCGCATGCATGACGGGGATTGTCACCATCGCCAAAGCCATACCGCCCGCGCCTGAGATGACAGCGAGCCAGATTGCCATGCGCATTGCTCGCCGGACGGGTCGCACCGAATTGGGATTAGCGCCAAGTTCAGCGGCGATTATGGGGGCGACCGCTGCGGTCAGCGAATTCAACGAC
>JBCBOW010000464.1:0-1930 GCA_039821045.1 Pseudomonadota bacterium | reverse complement strand
ATCGAAATCACCGAAACGGCGCGTGTCGAAAACCTCGTGCAGGCGCGTTCGATCATGGAAGAGATCAAGCGTCTGGGAATCACCTTTTCCATTGACGATTTTGGCGTGGGCAGCGGCAATCTCGATGCCCTTTATGGCTTGCCGTTTGACGAGCTGAAGATTGATCGGATGTTCGCCAACGAAGTGGCGCGTTGCGACCGCGCCAAAGCGGTGGTGGCTTCCCTGCTTGACCTATCGCGCGCCTTTGGAATGCGCAGCGTGGTCGAGGGGATCGATCACCTCGATACGTTTGAAGTTCTCCGCAACATGGGCGGCGATCTGGCTCAGGGCTTTTGCATAGCCCGACCGCAGACGCTTCCTTTGCTGACTGAAACTCTGAGGCTTCAGCAGACGACCCAACTGCGCCGATCGAACTAACCCCTTCTTTGCCAGTGGCCCCGGCGGCCACGGCGCACTCCGAAAATTGAATTTGAACCAACGCGGGCACGCCTTCGGGCGGAGCCCCTCTTTGCGTGCGCGCCGCAATGCCCCCTGGGCGTATGTTTACGAAATACTAGGGTTAATACTTTACAAAAAGAGACAGTTAAGATATTTGGAACGAGTGTTTCATCCATAAAGGAGTTTCGTCATGGGACGTTCAATCTGGGACTGGATCTTCAGCTAAAGCTGATTGGTCAAATCAATTCGAAAGGGCTCTGCATTGCAGGGCCCTTTTTCGTTTGTGCTTGAAAAACAACGACTGTTGTAGAGTTGCGTCCGCCCTTGTGAGTGCTTTCAGCGAGGGCTCTCAGGTCCGGTCTCAAACCCGGAATGGCGGGCCCCGGCAGGCGGAATTGATCCATTTCCGAATCGAAAAATCCATGAGCTTTTCTGCGCTCGAATCGAGCGATTGCCATCATTTCGCCTTTTGAGAAGGTCCAAATCCTTCGGGGGCTAGCGCGATTTGCAGACGCTAATGAGCCACAAAAAGGCCCCGCAAACGCCGGGGCGCTGCGGGGCTAATGTGCGTGCCCTTGCGGGCGGCGTATTGAAATTAGTTCGGGTAGGTCCAGGCGGCGCCGCGCGCGAGATTTTCGCTGGCAAACGCCCAGTTCAGCTTTCCGTCGACAACAGCGTCGAGATAGGCCGGACGCTTGTTCTGGTGGTCGATGTAGTAGGCGTGCTCCCATACATCGACGGTCAGGAGCGGGTTGAAACCACTGTCTGCGAGCGTGTCGCCGTCGTGGGTTTCTTCGATCGAAAGCTTGCCGTCTTTCTCAGCGAGCCAAACCCAGCCGCTGGCGAAGTGGCCGGCGCCGCGCGCCTTAAGTTGCGCCTTAAGCTCGTCCATCGAACCGAACGCTTCGTCAATCTTGGCGGCGAGGTCCGCCGACGGCGCGGTTGCTTCGTTGGTCAGCGACATCCAGTAGAAGCCGTGGTTCCATGTTTGCGCGGCGTTGTTGAATAGGCCCTGATTGCTGCCACGAGCCGCCGCAACGATCGCTTCAAGAGCGGCGTTGGCGTGGTCGGTGCCGTCAATTGCGGCGTTCATTTTGTCGACATAGGCCTGGTGGTGCTTGCCGTGGTGGAACGACAGGGTCTCGGCCGAAACGGCGTCACCCAGGTCGGCGTAGGGAAGGTCGATTACGGTGAAAGCCATGATGGTACTCTCTCTGGTTGCTCTTTGGATATCTCCCCATAGCAATGCACGGGCCAAACGAAAGTTGCATTTTTGAACAACTGAAATCGATTGCGGCAATCAGGCTGCGATCATCGTCGCTCTCTTGCGGTGCCAACCGGTGTTAGTTACCGCGACTGACGATGCTCGACCTGTCCTTTATTCGCACGCGCGACCGCTCAATGGAGCCGTCCTTGCCGCTTGGCGCGGGGGCGTTTTTCCGCAGGGTTGAGCGGGTCAAAAGGGGCGATATCGTATTGGTCGTCACCGCGG
>JBCBOW010000463.1:0-1937 GCA_039821045.1 Pseudomonadota bacterium | reverse complement strand
CGGCTCTCGTTGGGTGGTTTGCTCTCCACTGACCCAAAGAAATCCGGAGGGCATCCCGCTTTCCGGACCGTCGGCAAAGTAAACACTTTCGGTCCACCGTTCAGGCTCTTCAGCCGAAAACCGCAATGGATGCGCGTTGGCGCGAATTCTTTGCAGCCTTTCGCCATCGATACCCTGGCTGATCCTCCAGCGCCGATCGATCAAGCCAGCGGTATCACTACCGAGGGGCGAACGCGCGGCGTAGTCGTCATAGAGTTCTTTGCTCGGGCAGCCCTCGGCTCGCGTGCTGCGGATAGAACGGCGCTGCACGGTGTTCGAGAGGCTTTGCAGCTCCAGACACCCACGCTCAACCAGCTCATTGGCCGCCGCTCGATAACCACGGCGTTCGTCCATCGCCAGCTGTGAGTCTCGCTCAAGCCGGCTTGGATAGACAACCAGAACCGCGAGAAGGATGACGAAAACAGGCCAAAACTCAAACGGCAGCCGCTTGTTCTCAGGACCCAGCTCTGTCGATTTGGTCACGAGGCGCCCCCGGAACGGCTGGACGTGAAAGCCCGCATAGAAGCAGCGAGAGCGACCAACAAAATCAGCACAAGACCTTCGGCCAAATCCCCCATCGAACGAGCTGCAAGTAGGTAAAAGTTGCGCCCCGTAAACGGGATCAAATTGAGATTGGCGAGCGCCATATACGCGCCCGACCAAAACAGCGTCATCAAGGCTAAGGAACTCGTTTCATCGATCCAGCTTCGCTGAGACGGCGCGACCGGGTCGGGGCGCATGGACACAAGCGCAATCACAAGGGACGCTAACAAAGCAAAAAGCCCCAACCGGCCAAACGGCCACGCGACCAACACTGCGAGCAGATTGTCCGAATACTGGTAGCTAAGAAGAGGGGGCACCACCTGACTTGGCGTCATGTAACCCGCACCGATCAGGCTGTTAGCGATAGGCTCCAGCTGCGCGGCCTGGTCTAACACGCCCATCGCCGATCGATTGCCGACATCAATGAGGAAGTCAGGATCCAGATACCGTTGCAAACGAACCAGGTTTGCGTCCCAGGCGTTGCTGGCCTGCATATGCCCGATCAGGTCTTCATAGGGAGCCGGTACAGGCTCCGCAAACAAGACATAGAAGGTGATGAGCATCAGGAAGGGGCTTAGGATTGGCATCACTAGCAGGGCCCGTCCAATGGTCATGAATGCCCCTGCATTTTTGGATGGATAGTTCACGAGCTTCGAGATTGCGAAGGCCACGGGGAGCGCGAAGATCAAGATGACGCCCAAATCCCTGACCATCACTCCGACCGCTAAGAAGATGATTGCGAAACTACCCGCCAGGGTGACCGCTTTCGCCCCAGTCGGATTGCGCCGAAAGCCAACAATCATCAGCGCCATCACGACAATCGCCAAAGGTGCGTAGATCAAGCTAACAGGAATGTTCTCGATCAATGGTATGCCTTGGAAGCGCTCTCGGATGTTGAGAGGGGACAAGGCCAATGCCACGCGCCAAGCGACAATTGCCAGTCCGATCAGCAGACCGCATTGAAAAAGACCGAGTTGGTCGGACGGATTGCCATCATCGGTTTGCTCAAGAAAGAGTTTGCGCGTCTTTGCGCCGATCCAAACGCATAGATCTCTCAGTCTCACAAGAAGATGGCGGCCTCTGGCCATCCACGCTCGCGCTTCACTACCCTTGTCGAGCGCGCTGATCAGCCACCGATATCCCCCTCGCAGCAACGCCAGTGTCAGACTAAGAAAACCGCTGCCAACCCAGAGCGCAAGCTTACCAAGCGATGTTAGAAAATCGAACAAAAGCGGCTGCGGGCTGCGGTAGGGAAGACGCACAATCGCCAAACCCAAAGGAACAAACGCCAAGAGTCTGGTCTGAACGTCGGGCCACTGCCAATCCAATTGCCAAGCGATCAATAGATAGAGCAC
>JBCBOW010000462.1:0-1954 GCA_039821045.1 Pseudomonadota bacterium | reverse complement strand
GATCGTTTCTGCCATGGGACCAAGAGCGCCAAAGCTGGGCACCACATTCTTTGCAGCGCAGCTTATCGATTGGGCCTTTTTCGGCCTTGCCATTGTTGGCGTTGAAAAGGTCCGGATTGATCCGCAAGCGACCGTGATGGTGCCGCTTGATCTGTATTACTATCCTTTCACGCATTCGCTGCTCGCAAGCCTGATCTGGGCGCTTGGTTTCGGGCTGCTGGTGGGCTTCTGGCAACGCAATGCGCTGGCTGGCGCGCTTTCAGGATTGGTTGTTCTGTCGCATTGGGTGCTCGATTGGGTGGTTCACCGCCCAGACCTCTCGCTGATGGGCTCCCCACCCTATTACGGGCTTGGCCTATGGAACTATCCCGAAATCGCAATGCCGCTTGAAATTGGGATGACGCTTGGTGCTTATCTCTATTATGTCAGCCGCACGCGCGGCCCCGCAGCGCCGCCTTTGATCCTGCTTGGATTTATGCTGGTGCTGCAAGCGTTCAACTGGTTCGCCCCCCATCCTGAAGCCGCAGGTCTTGGTCTCTATCTTCAGGCGTTGGTCGCCTTTGGGGTCTTGACCGCTATTGCCGCGTGGGTCGGGGGTAATCGCACATTTGTCTTACGAGGCGGCTTGGCGGCGCCGAGCCTGTGACTTAGACGCGCGGGTCATGAGCGAAATTACACCAGAGATTGTCGAGTCTCATGGACTCTCCTCCGAAGAATACGAGCGCGTTTTGGCAGGGCTTGGGCGCGAGCCCAACCTTGTCGAGCTCGGTATATTCTCGGTGATGTGGTCAGAGCATTGCTCGTACAAATCCTCGCGCTTGCATCTTAAGAAGCTGCCGACACAGGCGCCTTGGGTGATTTGCGGCCCGGGTGAGAATGCCGGCGTTATCGATATTGGCGAAGGCGCAGACGGACAAAAGCTCGCCGCGATCTTCAAAATGGAGAGCCACAACCACCCCTCTTATATCGAGCCTTATCAGGGCGCGGCGACCGGCGTCGGCGGCATCCTGCGCGATGTCTTCACTATGGGCGCGCGGCCGGTGGCGAATATGAACGCGCTGCGCTTTGGCCGCCCTGACCACCCCCGGATGAAGCATTTGGTGCAAGGCGTGGTTGCGGGCATTGGCGGCTATGGCAATTGCGTCGGCGTGCCGACCGTGGGCGGCGAGACCAATTTTGATCCCGCTTATGATGGCAACATCCTAGTGAACGCGATGAGCGTGGGTATCGCGGATGCGGACAAGATCTTTTATTCTGCGGCCTCAGGCGTCGGCAATCCGATTGTCTATGTCGGCTCCAAAACGGGGCGCGATGGCATTCACGGCGCCACAATGGCGAGCGCCGACTTCGAAGAAGACGCCGAGGCCAAGCGCCCCACCGTGCAAGTGGGCGATCCCTTCACCGAAAAGCTCCTGATCGAGGCGTGCCTTGAGCTGATGGCGACCGATGCGATCGTCGCGATCCAGGATATGGGCGCTGCCGGGCTCACTTCGTCCAGCGTCGAGATGGCGACCAACGGCAATGCGGGCGTGCGGCTCAATATGAACGCGGTGCCCTGCCGCGAAGAGGGCATGACGCCATACGAAATGATGCTGAGCGAGAGCCAGGAGCGCATGCTCATGGTCCTGAAACCCGGCCGCGAACCAGAAGCGCAGGCGATCTTTGAGAAGTGGGAGCTCGATTTCGCGATCATCGGCGAGGTGACCGATACAAAGCGCATGGTGCTTGAATGGAATGGCGAGACTGTGTGCGATATTCCGCTCGGCCCGCTCGCCGCTGATGCCCCGCTTTATGATCGGCCATACCTCTCCAAAGAGGAATACAAGACCTGGGCTGGCATCAAGCCGATGGAAGGCGTGCCCGACAGCGATGATCCGGGCGCAGATCTGCTGGCGCTTTTGGCCTCGCCTAACCTTGCCTCGCGCCGCTGGATCGCTGAGCAATATGATAGCCA
>JBCBOW010000461.1:0-1963 GCA_039821045.1 Pseudomonadota bacterium | reverse complement strand
CCGATCTTCATGGCACACTAAATGCATTGCAAAGCGCGCCTGCCGAGCGGATCGGCAGGCGCTCTTCAGCTTATTCGCCGCGCTTGTCGAGGATCGCTTCGATCTCGTCCATCGTCGCATCCATGCGATCAATGACGGCGTTGTAGGGATCAGCGCTCTCCATATCGAGGCCCGCTTCCTTCAGGATTTCAAGCGGATAATCCTTCCCGCCCGCCTTCAGGAAATTGATGTAGGTCTCGCGCGCTTCATCGCCGCCGGTCTTCAACTCCTCCACGAAATAGGCCGCCCCGGCGATCGAGGTGGCGTATTGGTAGACATAGAAGTTGTAATAGAAGTGCGGGATGTAGGCCCATTCCATCATGTCGCGTTCGGCAATGGTGAGAACGCCTTGGTCATGGCCGTGATAGCGCTTGAGGATATCGCCGTAGATCTGCGTCATCTTCGAGCCGGTCAGCGCTTCGCCGCGCTCGACCGCCTCATGAATGGCGACTTCGAACTCGGAGAACATCACCTGACGAAAGTAGGTGCCGCGCATCTGCTCCAGCGCTGAGCCAAGGTAAAACAGCCGCTCCTCATCGCTCTTGGCTTGCTCGAGCATGTGCTCTTGCAACAGCAGTTCGTTCGCGATCGCTGCGATCTCGGTTGTGAAGATCGAGAAACTGGCGAGCTCATAGGGCTGGTTTTCGTTGGTCAGCACCTGGTGCATCCCATGGCCCCATTCATGCGCATAGGTGGACGCGCTGTTGTAATCATCCTGATGGTTGAGGAGGATCAGCGGGTGCACATCATAGGCCGCGCCGGACATGTAAGCGCCCGAACGCTTTCCCTTTTGCGGGTAGACATGCATCCAGCGCGCATCAGCTGCTTTGGCGAACTTCTCGGTGTATTCCTCACCCAGCACTTTGGTCGCTTCGATCGTTGCATCGCGGGTTACATCGATCGGGAAGGTGAGATCGGTCTCAACCAGCGAGGGGTAGATATCGTGATAGCCCAGATCCTCGATCTCAAGCATCCGACCGCGCAGTTTGAAGTAGCGGTGGAGCACGTCAATGCGATCATTCGTGACCTTGACGAGAGTGCGATAGACCTCCTCGGGAATGTTGTCGCCTGAGAGGAAGTATTGCAGCGTGTTGTCATATTTGCGCGCTTTGGCGCGCGCGACATTGCCTTGCACTTCGCCGTTCAGCGTTGCGCCCAGCGTGCTCTCATATTTCTTCCAGGTGCCCCAGAAGGCATCGAACACAGCGATACGGTCTTCGCGAATGGGAACCTGGCGATAAAGACCATAGCCCGCATTGTTGATCACAGCCTGCGTGCCATCGCTCAGCGTGACAGTGGGCCATTCAATCTCGGCGTTGGAGAGAAGATCGCGCGCGCTTTGCGGGGCGGAAAGCGCGGTGCCCAGAAGCGTCAGGACTTCCTCGGATTCGGGCGAGAGCACGTGCTTGGACTGACGCAGCGCATCGCGCAGGCCCAGTGCGTGTTTTTCTAGGCCGGGCTCTTCAGCGATGAAGCGCATGATTTTCTCTTCGCCCAGGCTCACGATCTCGGGCGTCACAAAGCTCGCCGCAGCGCCGGCTGCCTGTCCCAGCGCTTGCATGCGCCCGACCATCACCTGGCCTTCAGCATCGCCCAGATTGGTGTTGCGCGCGTTCGAGGCGTAGACATAAAGCCGCGCAAATTCCTTGGTGAAGGCCGATTGGCCATCGAGCACGGCGAGCAGCGTGGCGGAATCATCGCCGAGCTTGCCCTTAAACTGCGTCACACCATCGCTCAGAGCGCGCAGCCGCTCCACTTCGGCTTCCCAAGCGTCTTTGGTGGGGTAAAATTCGGTGAGATCCCAAACACTTTGCGCATCGACGGTCGGTGCCTGTGCCTCCTTCGCTTGAGCAGGCAAAGCAACCGCGCCCAAGGTCGCAGCGCTGGCAAGCGCGAGGGCGCTGATCGATGAATACACTTCTTC
>JBCBOW010000460.1:0-1966 GCA_039821045.1 Pseudomonadota bacterium | reverse complement strand
GGCGGCCAAGGACGCCGAGGCGCGACACAAGTGCGCCGAGGCCGACGAACGAGCCGCGGAAGCGGACGCGAGCCTCGAGAAAGCACAAGTCGACGCCGACTTCGCCGAGAAGGCGCTGCGCGAGCGTGCAGTTGCGCTGGAAGAGGCCGATGCGGTCAAAACCCGCTTCCTTGCCAACATGTCTTACGAGTTTCGCACGCCGCTCACGACCATCGGCGGCTTTGCGGAGCTGCTGGCGACCGGGGCCGCGGGCGATTTGTCTGATCAGGCTGGCGAATATGTCGAAGCGATCCTCTCCTCCGTTGCGCGCCTGACGGACCAAGTCGAGAATGTGCTGGACCTCTCGCAAAGCGAAGCCGGATTGTTGCCGATCACGAAGGAGAAGGTCGCGCTCCTGCCCTTTGTGACCGAGATCATTCGCGACCGCGAGGCTGATATTGTCGAAGCGGGTATCGGGCTCGATCTGAAAGGCAAGAAGAGCCGCTTTGCAATGGCAGACCCGCGCCAGCTTGCCCGCGCGCTTGGCCATTTGCTTGATAACGCGATCGAAGGAACGCCTGAGGGCGGTCAGATTCTGGTGGAGCTTCCCAAGCCTGCAGAAGACGATGATTGGGGCGCAGCGATTGTGATCTCAGACAATGGACGCGGGATGAGCGAAGAAGCGCTTGCGCTTGCTTTGAACGGAGCAAAGCCTGGCAAAGACGGAGCGCCTGAGAAGCGCGATGGCCTTGGCATTCCGCTCGCGCGTGAGCTTATCGAAGCCCATGAAGGCACGCTTGAGCTGGCAAGCGAAGAGGGCGTGGGCACGACTGCGATAATCCTCCTGCCATGACACCAGAGCACCGCTACGACCTGCCTGACCTTGATGCAGTGGCTGCCTTTGGCGCGGCCTTGGCTGAGCGTTTGCGCGCGGGCGATGTGCTGGCGCTGACCGGAGGGCTGGGTGCAGGCAAGACCACGCTGGCGCGCGCAGTCCTATCCGCTTTGGGTGCTGTGGGCGAAGTGCCTTCGCCAACATTCACCATCATCGAAACTTATGATGCTCCCCCGCTGCGCTTGCCTGTCGTGCACGCCGATTTTTACCGCCTGGAAGACCCGGGCGAAGTGATCGAGCTTGGTTTAGACGAATATCGCGATGGCGCCGTGCTCATTGCTGAGTGGCCGCAAAACGCAGGCGGATTTGAGCACGAAGCGGGCTGCCTTTCGATTACGCTGGAAAGAGCCTCGCAAACTGAGCACAGCGGGCGGATTGCGATTGCCCGGGGCGGCGCGGATTGGCTAGGGCGGATGCCATGAATGCGCGGTCTGACAGTTTACCGGATGGGCTTCACGAGTTTCTGCACGCTTCGGGCTGGGGCGATGCAGCGATCGAGGTTATCCCTGGCGATGCGTCTTTCCGGCGCTATTTCCGCCTGCGCCGTGGCAAGGGCAAGGGACCTGATGAACGAGCGATGCTGATGCATGCTCCGCCCCCGCAGGAAGACCCGGTGCCATTTCTGAAAGTGGCTGACTGGCTGCACCAGCACGCCATGCGCGCGCCTGAGATCTACTTCAGCGAGCCGGACGCAGGCTGGGTGCTGCTGGAGGATTTCGGCGACGATCGCATGCGTGATTGGCTCGACATCCATCCAGATCGCGAAACGGCGGCGTATGAAGCGGCGATTGATGCGCTGGTTGACTTGCATCAGCGCCCTGCCGGGCCTTTCCCCGCTTATGATTGGCCAACCTATGAGCGCGAGGTTGCGCTCTTGCCCGAATGGTTTTGCCCCGCGCACGGCCTCGATGTTGACGCGGCAGGCTATGCGCAAGCGTGGCGTGAGGCTTTGGCCCCGCTTGAAGAGACAGGCAAACCGCGCGTCACAGTCCTTCGCGATTATCATGCAGAGAACATCATGCTGCTGGGAGATCCGATCGCGCGCGCGCCGCAAGGTATCATCGATTTCCAGGACGCGCTTGTCGGGCATCC
>JBCBOW010000459.1:0-1970 GCA_039821045.1 Pseudomonadota bacterium | reverse complement strand
CGCCTCAGCAAGACTGTTTGAGCCCTCGCACAGCGCCAGAACGCCATCGACCACCATGTCAGCTGCGAGGCTCTTGTTGCCATAGACAAGCTCCTTGGCGCGCGCGTGATCGACCTTGCTTTTCGAAAGCAGCGTTTCGGTTTCGATAAAGTTGGAGCGCGTGCGCAGGCTCAGCGGCTTTTCATACGCGCCCAGGATCGGCGACAAGGCGCGATAGGGATCGCGCGGATTGCTGATCCAATAGCTGTCGTTTGAATTGGTCACATAATCGGTGCGCGTGCGGCTGGCCTGATCGCTTGCGGGCAACAGCGTATCGCCCCAGTCGCATTCGCTGCGCGTCCCATCGAGCAGCGTGACGCGCGCTGCGAACAGGCCTGACATCGGCGTGCTGCAATCCTGCGCCATCTGGGTCGACACATTGGGCACCGCGGTGATGTCTGCATGCAGCGCGTTGCCTTCGCGGTCGGCTGCAATCGTGTTGACCCAGGGGATGCCGAGCGTCTCGCTCACAGCCGCCTCGATCTCGCCGACATTTTTGGCAAGGCCAATGCGCATCCAGGTGTCGATCCCGCGCTGGTTAAGCCGGTTTGCATCCTTAAGTGCAACGGCGATTGTCTTGGTCCATCCGACCGAGAAATCGGGGATCGTCACCACCGGGCCAAAACGGGTGAAATAGAGCGTGCGGGTGACCGGCTCCATGCCATCAGGCATAGGAACGGTGACGGTCTTGCTCGTCATCTTCACCGGCTCGCCGTCGACCATATAGCTCGTCGGATCGCCCTCAGCGAGCGTGAGCGCATAGAGCGTCATGTGGCGCGCCTGCGTAACGGTGTGGGTCCAGGCGACATCCTTGTTGAAGCCGAGCGTTGGCAGAGGGGTGCCGGCAAGGCCCACGCCCATCACATCATAGGTGCCCGGAATAGTGGCGTGCATCTGCCAAAAGCGCGCTGGGCCGTTCCACGGGAAGTGCGGATTGCCGATGAGGAGCCCTTTGCCATCCGCTGTGACTTCGGAGCCGAACGCCCAGCCATTGCTGCCAAGCGGGCGATCCTGCGCATCAGGCAGAGCCACTCTCGGGGCCGTGGGCTGCGGCGCATTAGGCGGGGCTGCGCCCGCAATCCCGGCGCCCAAGGCAAGCGAGCTGGCGCGCATCATCGTCTTTTCGGTGAGCCGCAGCAGATCATCGAGCGTGATTGGCTTTACCCAGGCCTTGCCCGCGCACGCTTCGGGAAGACGAACCTTCTTCTTCTTCGCATCGCGCAAATAGCGATTGTAGCCCGCGACATAGCCATCAAACACGGCCCTGCCTTCCTCGCTTTGCTGCGCCCAGCCAGCGCGCAGCGCCTGCGTATCGATCTGGCTGAGATGGAAGATGTCCGAGGCGAGATTGTCGCTTTCCGAAAAGCCGAGCTGCGTCTTCGCCTCGGGGCCCCAATGCAGCGAGCGCGTGCCTGCGACCGTGGCGAACTCCTCTGCCAGCATGCAGATATTGTCCTGCGCGTAGGCATAAGCGATGCCGTATCCAAGGCCCCGCCAATCCTTCGCGACGATATGCGGGATATTGTAGGTCGTCCGAGTGATTTCGGCCCTGTAGGTCGATTTCGCGCTGGCAGATGGCGCGAAGCCTACACCCATAAGACTAACCGCCAGCATCGCGGTGGCTGCAATCCGCATCGTTTCCTCTCCCCTCTTGTTTGGCCCCGAGCCTAGAAAGGCGCGCGCGCCAACTCAAGGCGTGGCCGCGCCTGTGCAGCGTTTTTTGCCGCAGACCGCGCTCGCAAGCCATTCCCTGTGGAAACGGCTCTCCCTGCCACACGCGCTGCTTGCTAAGCGGGAGGGATGGCTGACCCGACTGATACCGATTCAGAAGACCCGTTTGATCTCATCACTGATGCGCCGTTCGATGCCGCTCTGGAGGAGCGCTATCTCGTCTATGCGCTCTCCACGATCACCGCGCGCTCGCTGCCCGA
>JBCBOW010000458.1:0-1971 GCA_039821045.1 Pseudomonadota bacterium | reverse complement strand
GAGCACCGCTTTTGATTTTCTGGCCATGTTCTCTCGATCCCAAGGTGGAGAACGTTCTTAGCACCTGCACAATGTGCAGCGCAATATGGCACGGTTTACAACTTGAGGCGCTGCCCCAGCGTGGTGAGCAATTCATATTGAGAAACAGTGCTTTGCTGCGCAGCATGAGGCAGGGAAAATGGCACCGATAGCCAATCGCCTTCGCGGCATTCGGGTGCATTCGCACAATCGACAACAATCATGTCCATCGAGACCTTGCCTAAGACCGGGAGCTCGGCCTCGCCTTTCTTGAGCACTGATCCGGGCCCGCGCGCTCTTAGATACCCATCTGCATAGCCGAGCGAAACCGTGGCGACGCGCATAGCGCGGGGCGCGGTGAATTCGCCGTTGTAGCCCACCCGGTCGCCTTCTTTGAGAGATCGGATCTGCAGGATCGCTGCCTCCACATACGCTACCTGGCGCACGGCCTCTCGCAACTCCTTGCGCGGCACTCCGCCATAAAGCGCAAGGCCAGGCCGGGTGAGATCGAACGCGTAGCCTGTGCCAAGCGCGATGCCGGCGCTGTTTGCCATGCTCGCGCGGCGATGCTCGATCCGCCCGAGCGCGGATTGAAACCGTTCAAGCTGCTGCGCATTGCTCACAGTATCCTCGTCCGCGCTCGCCAGATGCGACATCAGCACGTCCACCCGCAGCGTTGCGATGGCAGGATCGCCCAACTCCTCAAGGCCAATGCCAAGCCGGTTGATCCCTGTGTCGATCATCAGGTGGCACGGCGCTCCCCCGCTCGCCTCAGCCCATAAGCGCGCCTGATGCAGCGAATTGATCACAGGCAGCGCTCCAACAGCGCGCGCATAGTCAGCCTCTTCGCGCGTGAGCGGACCATGCAGCACCGCGATCTCATCAGGCGGGACATGGCGCGAGACCGCCGCAACCTCGCTCCAATGCGCAACGAAGAACGCTTTTGCTCCCGCATCCCTGAGCGCAGGGATGCAGGTGTCGACGCCAAGGCCGTAGCAATCCGCTTTGACCGCCGCGCCAGTCTGCGCTGAGCCCGACAGCCGATCGAGCGCGCGCCAATTGTCGCTGAGCGCCTGGCGATCGACCCGTAGCCTCAGCGTCGGCTTGGGAGGCTCAGGCTGCATTGTCCTCAAAGTCTCGCGGAGGGCCACCGGGAAGGCCCCACCAGGCGATGATCACACCGAAAGCGACCACACCCCATGTGTACCAAAGGCCGGAATAAATGTCGCCGGTGCTCGCGACGATCACCCCGGCGATCAGCGGCAGAAAGCCGCCGAGGTAGCCAGCGCCAATGTGATAGGGGATCGACATCGAGGAATAGCGTATGCGCGGCGGAAACATCTCTGACAAAAGCGCGGCAACCGAACCGTATGTCAGCGCAGACAGCACGCCCAGCCCAAGCAGAATGGCTATAATCCCTATGACGTTCGCAAGGCCCGGCTGCTGTTTCACAAAATCAAAGCCATAGTCACTCAGCGCCGCGCGCAACCCTTGCGATCGCGCTGATCCGCTTTCCAGCCATTCCGGATCAATTGCCACAGCCTGTCCGCCCGCGCTCAGCGAGAGCGCTTGTGAAGGTGTAAGCGTGTAAGGAACCCCCGCCGCTGTCAGCGTCTCGAGGATTTTGCCGCAATCGGTCTGCTCGCGCTTAAACAGTTCTGCGAAGGGGTCTGTGACGCATTCCGGGCCGCTTACTTCAATGCGGGTATCCTGCGCGGCTTGCTGGAGCCCCGGATTGGCCAGACTGCCCAAGCCCCAGAACGCGGGGAACAGCAAGAGCAGCGTCCCGATAGAGCCGATGATGATCGGCAGCTTGCGCCCAACCTTGTCCGACCAATGGCCCACCACGATGTAAAACGACATCGCAATTGCCCCTGCTATCAGCAGGATGATCTCAACCGTGAGCGGCTGAACATTCATCGGACCGCGCAGGAAACTCAGGGCTGAAAAGAA
>JBCBOW010000457.1:0-1977 GCA_039821045.1 Pseudomonadota bacterium | reverse complement strand
TCTGATCCGGGATCGCCTGGCGCTCAAAAAAGCCAAAGCTCACCGCCATAGTGAGCGCCAGTGTGATCAGCACAACTGTGCCCATCATCATCAGCGGGATGCGGTGGACAGCAAATTCGTCCTCTTCATAGGTGCGCACAATCATGCCGGAGCTCCTGTCAAACTGCCATCGCTGCCAGCGCCCCGGTCACTCGAAGAGACTGTCTTTGCCATTGCAGGTTCGCTGACGGGTTTAGGAGACTGCGCGCCGACGTCTTTGACCTGTGTCAAATTCCGCTCGATCGCATGATACCTCGCGCAAGCATCGGCCAGCTTTTGTGCAACGTCCTGAGGCTCTGGAATGGCGCGCAGCATTGGCTGTGGCCGGGCAAAGCGAAACGGGCGCACGTGTGGCCACAAGAGGAAATAGCCCAGCAGCCGCTCACCGCCCAACTCCGCGGCGATATCGCCGACCTGGCGGCCGCGCATGTTGAGATGCGCTGCCTCGATATGCTTGAGCGGCACGTTGATGCGGGTTTCGACCGCCATGCCTATCCGCAGGATCAGGCGCACATCCGTGAGGATGTACAGCGTACTGCGCCAGCTCAGCCAGGCGGCAAAATACAGCATCGCCCAACCAAACAGACCCAGTCCTGCAAGAAACAGCGCGCTGTCATAATTTCCAAGAAAGGCCGCAAGAGCAATCAGCGCGAGGAAGTACACAGCAAAACTGCGTGTGTGGAAGGCGGTGCGGGCAAGGGCCGGCAGACTGGGCCGCCCCTTCCACAGCACGCGCTCATTCATGGCCGGTGTGCCCATCGGATCGCCATTGGCACCGGGACCATCGGCCTCGCTGATCGCTGGATGCTCTTGCAGTGTCTTACTCATATCCATGCCTCTTGACGTTCCGGCGTCGCGTACATGTAGCCGCCGCCATAATAGGCCATGATCTTATCCTCCTCGAGGCGAGTGATCTGGCCAGGGGTTGCAAGGCGCGGCACGTCAGCAAACTGTGCCGCTGTGATCGCATCGATCTGCACCAGCTCCTTGTTTTCAGGCAGAATGCCAGCCAGCAGGCCTTTGGTCTGCACGACACAAACAAAGATCGGTGCGAGCACTTTGTCGCCCGCATTCGTCTCAACCTCGAGATAGCGGATGATGTGCTCGGACTGGTCGACCCAGATGTCGCTCACCTTGCCGACATGCTCGACATTCAGATCGTAAACCGGCCAGCCGATGATGTTGGGATCGTTGGGCGCGATTTCGATCTCGTGGCTGTCTCCCAGCGGCACGATGCGCGGGCGGCCATCAAAGGTGAGATCGGGGTAGTCTGAGCGGTTTGCCCAGGCTGCGGGGCCAACGCCGTCCTTCATAGGATCGCCCGTTGGGATGTAAGGCGCGCCGCCAGCGTGGTAGGCACGCTCCGCTGCGATATCCATACCATCGCGAGGCGCATCTTCGGGCACATAGGTGCCCCGGCCATGCGGCAATTTGAACACCTTCTTGTCCGCAGAGAGCAATGGCGCGCTTTCAAGCTTGCCGGTGAATTCATCTTCCAGCGGGTAGCCTTCGCGGCGGCTCTCACGGTTCAGGTAAAGCACCAAACCGATGAAAAAGAAGAAAAACAGAAAGAAGGTCAGTTCGGCAACGTCGAATTTGCCGGTGATGTAACTGGCATTAGCCAGAAGGTAAGTCGCGTTCATGGCTTGGTCCTCCGAAGTTTGGGAGCGGCTGAGGAAATGCCGCGGGATCGTTGGGCGGCGGTTGGGATGCGGGCGGTCATGTCGGGAATTCGCGCAGGCCAAACGGCTCTGCAGCGCCTTCCTTGTTTGCGATCGTGGATCGTCTTTCGCGGCCGACAAGCGGCCCGATCGCGGCGAGGCCTGCCAAAAGCAGCAGGATTTCGAGAATGTAGACAGAGGTGTAGCCGGTCGCGCGGCTGGCTCCGGTGCTGAGTTGCGCAGCGCCCGGCTCGCTCGCGATCGTCGCCGCAGCGAT
>JBCBOW010000456.1:0-1979 GCA_039821045.1 Pseudomonadota bacterium | reverse complement strand
GCCAAACGACCTTGCTGGTTTCAGCGCGCACCTGATTCACAAACTCAGGAATGCTGGTCTTTTTTTTCGGGGCTTCAGCCATGGCTCTCAAGCGCTTTCATCGTCGTTGCATTGCGTCTCTTTGAGGTAGGACTGCTCGCCCTCCGGGACAAGATCGCCGGATGGGCTTGAAGCGCTACGATGTCAGGAGACGTGTGGCCAATATGCCCGCATGAGGAGAATTGCAAGACACGCCGTGCCTGCGCGAGCCATTGAGGGCTTTCGTTTTGCAGCGCAGCACATTAGCGTGATGACAATTCGGGGACACAGTTACAGGGATTTTCCAGCAAATGGCAGCAGCACCCAGCGGCGCGGAGGCGTGGATCGCGCCGATCACGAATGTTTCGGACTTTATCTGGGGCGGCACATGGAACGGCGTGGAGGTTATCCCTTTCCCGCCGATGACGATCATCCTTCTGGGCATCGGCCTGTGGATCATGGTCGGGCTCAAATTCTATCCGATCCTCAAACTGGGCAGCGCATTCAAGGGGCTGTTTGCCTCGCGCAAGGGCGAAGGCGAAGGCGAGATCAGCCCCTTTGCCGCTTTGTCGACTGCGCTTTCAGGCCAGGTCGGCACCGGCAACCTTGCTGGCGTTGCCACAGCGATTGCGCTGGGCGGGCCGGGTGCAATCTTTTGGATGTGGATCACCGCGCTGTTTGGCATGGGGCTCGCCTTTGCTGAAGGCTCGCTGGCGATCCGCTATCGTGAACGCACCAGCGATGGCGCGCTGCGCGGTGGGCCGATGACATACATTATGCTGGGACTGGGGCCGAAATGGACCTGGCTCGCCATCGTCTTTTGTATCGGCACGCTGTTTTCTGCACTGGTGACGGGCAATTCGATCCAGGCCAACGCGGTCGCTGACGGGCTCAAGGAGCTGTTTGGCATTGAAGAAGCGATCGGCGGGGCGATTGTCGCGGTGCTGGTCTTCATTGTCATCATTGGCGGGATCAAATCGATCGGCTCGGTCGCGGAAAAGGTCATCCCTTTCATGGCGGGCACTTATGTGATTATGGCCTTGCTGGCCCTGCTCCTCAATATTGCCGACATTCCGGCAACCTTCGGGCTCATCATTTATGGGGCCTTCAATCCGCAAGCGGCCGCTGGCGGTTTTGCGGGCGCTGCGCTGATCATCGCGATCCGCGCGGGGGTGGCGCGCGGGCTGTTCTCCAATGAAGCGGGTCAGGGCTCAACCGCGATCGCACACGCTGTGGCGCAGACCAATGATCCCGAGCAGCAAGGCCGCATGGCGATGCTGGGGACATTCATTGATACGCTTGTGATCTGCACGATGACCGCTTTGGTGATTCTCACCGTGCGCGGCGATTTCACCGCTGGCGGCGAAGCAGTGGCCTACGCCTGGCAATCGGACCGGGTCGGCTTTGAGATGACGAGCGGGGCTTTTGCGGCAGCCTTCCCGCTTGATATCGCCGGCGTTCCGCTGGGCACTCTGATCGCTTCGATCGCGCTGATCCTGTTCGTCTTCACCACATTGCTCACCTGGAGCTATTATGGCGAGCGCGCGATCACGTTCATTTATGATCGCGTCCCCGGCACGACCCGCGCGGGCGAAAAGGCGCTGCACATCATCTGGCGCGTTGTCTGGTGCGTCGTGATCTGGCTAGCAGCAGCTCAGCCCTCCGAACTGGTCTGGCGCTTGGGCGATATCTCCAATGCGGCAATGGCTCTGCCAAACCTCGTTGCACTGCTGCTGCTCTCAGGCGTGGTGTTCAAGCTGGCGCAGGGGATCAAGGATGCAGGCGATGATCACCGCGCCGATACGCCCGAAGAGCCCGAGGAATATTGAGCGGGGCGCGAACAGGAGGCGATCCGGTGGTCAGGCTCTTTCTGCTCATCCAAGCGATCCTGTTCGCAGGCTTCGGGATCTATGTCTTCATCGATGCCCCCGCGCTCGCAGTCACTCTGGGCGTTCCCGATA
>JBCBOW010000455.1:0-1994 GCA_039821045.1 Pseudomonadota bacterium | reverse complement strand
CTCCCGCATCCGCCGCCTGGCCGACGAAAAAGAGATCCCGGTTCATGCTTTCGTCGAGGATGTCGCCGCCTCAGGCGGCTACTGGCTCGCAAGTGCAGCCGATGACATCTGGCTCGATGACAGCTCGGTTGTTGGCTCCATCGGCGTGATCGCAGCCACTTTTGGTGCCCATGAGTTTCTCGCCAAACAGGGCTTTGAGCGCCGCGTGCACACCGCCGGTAAATCCAAATCCATGCTCGACCCGTTTCGCCCGGAAAAGAAAGAGGATATCGAACGGCTCGAGGGTATCCTGAGCCAACTACACGACACCTTCATCGCGCAGATCAAATCCCGCCGCGGTGACAAGCTCACCGATGAGATCGATCTCTTCACCGGAGAATTCTGGCTGGGCCAAAAGGCCGTCGATCTGGGCCTCGCCGATGGCCTGGGTCATGCTGTTCCGAAACTCAAAGAGCTCTACGGCGAGAAGGTCAAACTCGCCCGCTACGGCCGCAAGCGGGGCCTCTTCCAGCGCTTTGGCGCGCAGATCATCGACGACGCGGTGGGCGTTATAGAAGAGCGTGCAGCCTACGCGCGCTTCGGTCTCTAGACGTGCTGAGCAAGATCGTCGTCCTCTTCCTGGTGTTCATGGCCGTCTTGGCCATGTTCGGGCGTTTGCGCTACCCAGGACAGAAAAAGATCGACGCGATGCGCTGCCCGCGCTGCAAAAAGTTCCACATTGGCAAAGGTCCATGTGACTGCGGGCCTGGAGGCAAGGGATGATCGAGGCCTGGGCGTATGCGGGCCTGGGCCTTGTCATTTTGCTTTTGGCCGGTGACGCGCTGGTCAAAGGTGCCGTCAACCTCAGCCTCCGCGTGGGCGTGCCCGCGCTCATCGTCAGCCTGACCATCGTCGCTTTCGGCACCTCCGCCCCAGAGCTTTTGATCGGTATAGACGCCATCTTGGACAATAAACCCGGCCTGGCGCTGGGCAATGTGGTGGGCTCCAACACCGCCAACATTCTGCTCGTGATGGGTGTGCCGGCGATGATCACGGTGCTCCACACCAGCTATTGCGACACCAAAAAGACCTATCTTTACATGCTGGGCGCCACCTTTCTCTTCATCGCGCTGGCCTTTCGCGGTGTCTTTGATGCTCTGGCGGCTGCGGCGCTTCTGGCCCTGCTGGCCTTTGTTCTGGGCGATGCCGCCCGCGATGCGCTCAAACATCAGCGCGAAAACGCGGGCAAAGCGGAAGAAGAGGAAGAGGTTGAAGGCGCCGACCCTGATATGGCTTGGTGGCAGATCATCGTCTTCATGGTGCTGGGCTTGATCGGATTGCCGCTTGGGGCGGATCTTTTGGTCGACAATGCCTCGATCATCGCCAAGAAATTCGGCGTCAGCGACAGCGTGATCGGCCTCACCCTCGTGGCGCTTGGCACCTCTTTGCCAGAGCTCGCCACCACCGTGATGGCCGCCATCCGCAAACAGGCCGATGTCGCGCTGGGCAATGTCATCGGCTCCAACATGTTCAACCTGCTGGCCATCATCGGCATCACCGCGCTCGTGGGGCCGATCCCGGTGGATCCGCAATTCCTGCGCTTTGATCTCTGGGTCATGCTGGCGGCGTCACTTCTGATCATTCCCTTCGTCTTCATGCGCAAAGATATCGGGCGCGTCTGGGGCATAGCCTTGACCGCGCTCTACCTGATCTATGTCACGGTAGTACTCACCTGAAAGGAGCGCGCATGGCACGGGCGTTGGTAACCGGAGCGGGCAAACGCCTGGGGCGCGCAATGGCGCTAGAACTGGCGGGACATGGCTATGATGTGGCCGTCCACTACGCGAGCTCGCGAGAGGGCGCAGACGCCGCCGTGGCTGAGATCAAGGACATGGGCCGCGCCGCCGTCGCGCTGCAGGCCGATCTGCTAAATGAGGATGAGATGCAGGCCCTTCTGCCCCGCGCGGCAGAGGCGCTCGGGGGGCCGATCACTGTGCTGATCAACAACGCCTCGG
>JBCBOW010000454.1:0-1996 GCA_039821045.1 Pseudomonadota bacterium | reverse complement strand
TTCTAATTTAACGAAACGGGTTGCGGCGACATTGTTGGGTTTTGGCACCGTTTTCGTTGCGGGTTGCGCGTCAAGTCCTGATCCGGTGATTGGGCTGGCCGTATCTCAGCCAAGGGCCGACCTGGGACAGGCGAATTACACCGATGTTCGCTCCGAGACGTACATGCTGCGCCCGGCAGACAAGATCTCGATTATTGTCTTTCGTGAGCCCGATTTTTCCCTTCCCGAAGTGCAGATCGGTGTCGAAGGCAACGTTTCGGTGCCGATGCTGGGGTCCATTCCGGTTGCAGGGATGACGGCCGCCCAGTTCGAAAACAATCTCACCAACAGGTTGGCCGCAGTGGGGCTCAAATCGCCGATGGTGAGCGTCAATATAGCCGAATATGCCTCTCATCTGGTAACCGTTGAAGGCGCTGTGAAGACGCCCGGCGTCTATGAGTTTCAGCCTGGCGCCCGCCTCTCTTCGGCGATTGCCCTCGCTCAAGGGCCTGAACGCACAGCGGACAGCTCGCTCGTCGCTGTCTTCCGCGAGACGCCGGAGGGGATCGCAATCGCCAAATTTGACTATGTGCAAATCAAGCAAGGAACGATGCTTGATCCTGTCCTGGAGCCGCGAGATCGGGTCGTGATTGGAACTGATGGCCTCTCGGTTTTCTGGCAAGATTTGCTCAAAGCGCTTCCAGCTTTCGGAATTTTTGCGACAGCCGCGCTCAACAACAACTGATCAATGGAAGACAGACCGATAGTACAAGTGCCAGAGCCAGGCGGACAGGGCTCTTGGATCGACGCTTATATGCCCGACGGGCAAATGGTGCCGTATGGCCAGCAAGAACAACCCAAGCTGATCGATGCGTCTGCGCTGCGTGGCATTTTGTTCAGGCAGCGGTGGCTGATCGCCGGTGTCTTGCTCCTGGCGCTGATCGGCGGGCTTGTCTTCACGCTGATTTCAACGCCGATCTATCGGGCCACCACCACAGTCAAGGTCGAGCCCGCAGGCATGTATATCATTGACGGGCAAGACATTGATCAGGGTTTTGCGAGCAACCAGGTCGATCAATACATCATGACTCAGATGGACCTGATACGCAGCCGCAGCCTCGCCAAAACAGTTGCCGAGGAGCTCGGTCTTGACGAGCGCCCGAACTTTCTGGGCGAAAACATCGATGAGATGCGTCCAGGCAAAGCCAACGATGCGCAATGGCGTGAGCGAAAGCTCGAGATGGCGGCGAGCATCCTCAAAGGCGGTGTTTCAACCAGCTTGCCTCAGGACAATTGGATCGTCGAAATCAGCTATGTGTCGAGCGATCAGGTGTTCGCTGCAGAAGCGGCCAATGCATTCGCAGAGGCTTTCGTCTCGCTCGACACGCGAAGAAGCCTCGATGACAGCGAATATGCCCAGGAATATCTCAGGGGTGAAATCGACAAGGTGCGCGAGCGCCTTGCAATATCGGAGCAGGCAGCGAACGATTATGCTCGAAATTCCGGGATAATCACGCAAGGAAGCGTTTCTGAAGAAGGCACATCGCCCCCCACGCTGACGGCAGTGAACCTTTCGAGCATCAACGTGCGCGCCGCCGAAGCAAGCGCCAAGCGGATCGAGGCTGAACAGCGTTGGCGCTCAATCCAGAACCTCCCGGCTTCGCAGTTGCCAGAAGTTCAATCCAATCCGGTATTACAATCCTATCTGAGCGAGCGTACCGCTAAGCAATCCGAACTCGTCGAACTTCGGCGCCGCTACAATGATGAGTTCCCACAGATTCAGGATCTGCTGGCGCAAATTGCCGGACTAGATCGTCAGATCGAGCAAGTGAGCAGCGATATCAAGGCCACGGTCCGCAACGAATACATCGTAGCGCAAAACCAGGAGCAGGCACTGGAGGCTGAACGTGCGTCGCTTGCAGGTGCAACACTTGCCGAGCAGGATAAGCAAGTCGAGCACGGCGCGCTCGTCCGCGAAGCCGAGGCGTTGCGCGAGCAGCTGCGTGCCCTCCTCAAT
>JBCBOW010000453.1:0-1999 GCA_039821045.1 Pseudomonadota bacterium | reverse complement strand
TGCATTGGTTTGATCGCAGCAGGCATCGACAGTGACCGTGCCGTGATCCGCGATCGCGTCGTCGCGGAAACGGAATTGCACCTCATCGGGGCTGGTGCCGGAGACGTTATCCATAAAGCGCCTCCTTGAACGGGTTCATGCCGATCCGGCGATAGGTATCAAGGAAGCGCTCGCCCTCTTCGCGGGTTTCGAGATAGACATCGGTGACTTTCTCGACCGCTTCGATCACGCCATCCTCGTCAAAGCCGGGGCCGGTGATCTTGGCGAGGCTGACATCTTCGGCTTCGGAGCCGCCTAGCGAGAGCTGATAGTTCTCAACGCCTTTCTTATCGACGCCAAGAATGCCGATATGGCCGGCATGGTGATGCCCGCAGGCGTTGATACAGCCCGAAATCTTGAGCTTCAATTCGCCGAGCGTCTCGGTCTTGCCGCTGGCGGCAAAGCGCTTTGAGATACGCTGCGCCAGCGGGATCGAGCGGGCGTTGGCAAGCGCGCAATAATCAAGGCCGGGGCACGCGATGATGTCTTCGATTGTGTCGAGATTGGGCGCGCCGAGGCCCGCTGCATCAAGCTCGGTCCAAAGCGCGTGGAGATCAGCGATCTTCACATGCGGCAAAACGACATTTTGCGTGTGCGTGATGCGCGCTTCGTCAAAGCTGTATTCCCGCGCAAGCCGCGCCATCAGGCGGATTTGCTCGCCAGATGCATCGCCGGGGATTCCACCGACGGGCTTCAAGCTGATCACGGCGGAGACATAGCTGTCATGCTGGTGGCGATGCGTGTTGCGGTCGACCCAGAGCGCGAAATCGGGGTCTGACCGGTCAATGGTTTTGGGGCCGTCTTCGAAGGCGGGCGGGGCGAAATATTCCGAAATCCGCGCCAGTTCCTCAAGCGGGGGCTCCACCCCCTGCTCGAGCATATGCGCGAATTCTTCTTCGACCTGGCGCGTGTATTCCTCCTTGCCCAATTCGTGGACGAGGATCTTGATGCGCGCTTTGTACTTGTTGTCGCGGCGCCCATAGCGATTGTAAACGCGCAGGCAGGCCTCGGCATAGGTGATCAGCTGATCGAGCGGCACGAAATCGCGGATCATCGGCGCGATCATCGGGGTGCGGCCCATGCCGCCGCCGACGAAAAAGCGCGCGCCGATCTCGCCGTCTGCATTCCGCACGATCTGAATGCCGATATCGTGCAGCCGCATCGCCGCCCGATCCCGCTCGCTCGCGATCACGCAGATCTTAAACTTGCGCGGCAGATAGGTGAACTCCGGGTGGAAGCTCGACCATTGCCGCATCAGCTCAGCATAGGGGCGCGGATCGACGAGCTCATCATGCGTGGCGCCCGCGAAGTGATCAGACGAGATGTTGCGGATGCAATTGCCGCTGGTCTGGATCGCGTGCATCTCAACCTTGGCAAGGTCCGCCAGGATGTCGGCGGCGTCCTCCAGCTTGATCCAGTTGTACTGAATGTTTTGCCGCGTGGTGAAGTGGCCATAACCGCGATCATACTTGTCCGCGATGTCGCCCAGCGCATGCATCTGGCGCGAATTGAGCGTGCCATAGGGGATCGCGACGCGCAGCATATAGGCGTGGAGCTGAAGGTAGAGCCCGTTCATCAGCCGCAGCGGCTTGAACTGGTCTTCGGTGAGCTTGCCTTCCAAGCGGCGGCGGGCCTGATCGCGGAATTCTTCAACGCGCGCATCGACCATCGCCTGATCATATTGGTCGTATTGATACATGTCAGATTACCCAGTTGAGAGCTTCGGGGTCTTTGGGTTTGAGCGTCAGATCGGGCCGCACCGTCGGGCCGAGCGCGCGCACGCGGTCTTTGATGTGGGCGGGGCGCACGCTGCCGTCATCCTCGCGGGTCGCGTCGATCACGTAAGGCACATTGACGCGGCGCGCAGCTTCTTCGGTGGCAAGGATTTCCTCGCCCCGCTCGCCCACATCGCTCGCATCATCCACATGACGCGACCAGCCGGTGCCGGTCCACCAGATCA
>JBCBOW010000452.1:0-2001 GCA_039821045.1 Pseudomonadota bacterium | reverse complement strand
CGACGCAATCCTGATGAGCCTACCGCCCCGGGCGACTTGGAGTTAGCGCAAAGCTTGGCGTGTGTAAGATGCGCTTGCGCTGCAACGCAAAACTGATCGCTTGCCCCCTCGCAGCAGACACCGCATATTCGTGTCAAGATGCTGCGCCAGTACGAACTCGTTGAGAAGGTCAAGGATTACGACCCGAACGCCGATGAGGCGGCGCTTAACCGTGCCTATGTCTACACGGTGCAAAAACACGGGACGCAAAAGCGCGCGAGCGGCGATCCCTATTTCTCGCACCCGGTCGAGGTTGCCGGGCTGATGACCGATCTGCAGCTCGATCAGGAAACGATCATCACCGCGCTGTTGCACGACACGGTCGAAGACACGCTCGCGACGATTGAGGATATCGAGCAGCATTTCGGGCCCGAGGTGGCGCGGCTTGTCGATGGAGTGACCAAGCTCTCGAAGATCGAGACGATGCCCGAAAATGAACGCGCGGCGGAGAACTTGCGCAAGTTTCTGCTGGCGATGAGCGAGGATATCCGCGTCCTGCTGGTAAAGCTCGCGGACCGGTTGCACAATATGCGCACGCTCCATTTCATCAAGAAGCCCGAGAAGCGCCAGCGCATCGCGCGCGAGACGATGGAGATTTACGCCCCGCTCGCCGAGCGTGTGGGCATGTATGAATATATGCGCGAGATGCAGGCGCTGGCATTTCGCGAGCTCGAACCAGAAGCCTATGCCACGATCACAAAGCGCCTCGAAGACCTGCGCGGCGCGGATAGCGGTCAGGTCGATGCGATTGCGCTCAAGATCAAGCAGCGTTTGGCGGAAGCCGGGCTGAGCGTGAAGGTCTGGGGGCGCGAGAAGCACCCTTTTTCGATCTGGCAAAAGATGCAGGAGCGTCATGTCAGCTTTGAACAAGTGACTGATATCATGGCCTTCCGCGTCATCGCTGAGACCGAGGCCGATTGCTACGCAGCGCTTGGTATTCTGCACACCACCTGGCAGTTTCTCCCGGGCAAATTCAAAGACTATATCTCAACGCCCAAGACCAACGGCTATCGCTCGCTCCACACCTCGCTGATGTATGAAAATTCGATGCGCGTCGAAGTGCAGATCCGCACGCGCGAGATGCATCAGCGCAATGAGTTTGGCCTGGCCGCGCATTGGGCTTACAAACAGGATGACAAGCCCGATGGCGCGGTTGGCTGGCTGCGTGACCTGATCGAGATCGTCGATGCGAGCCATGATGCGGAGGAATTGCTCGAACACACGCGCATGGCGATTTACCAGGATCGCATCTTCGCATTCACACCCAAAGGCGCACTCTTCCAGCTGCCCAAGGGCTCGACCTCGGTTGATTTCGGCTTTGCCGTGCACACCGATCTGGGCCTTGCCACCGTGGGCGCGAAGATCAACGGGCGCCACGTGCCGCTGCGCACCCCGCTCAACAACGGCGACGTGGTCGAGATCATCAAGACGAATTATCCAGAGCCCAAGCTTTCTTGGCTCAATTTCGTCGTCACCGGGAAAGCGCGCGCCGCTATCCGCCGCGCTGTGCGTCTTAAAGAACGCGCCGAAGTCGCTGACATTGGTTCGAAATTGTTTGATCAGATCACCGAACGCATGCCGGCGAAAATCGGCAAGAACGCCATCCGCGCTGCTATTGATCGGCTTGGGATGGAAGGTCCTGAAGATCTGATGTTCGCCATCGGCTCTGCTAAGCTCACGGACCATGAGGTGATGGAAGCGCTGGTGCCGGGCGTAACAGCGGATTTTGAGGAGGATGAGGAATGGTCGCGGCGCGACAATGTCATCTCCATCAAGGGGCTGACACCGGGCGTCGCATTTGAGCTTGCTGATTGCTGCCACCCGGTGCCCGGGGATCGCATCGTTGGCCTCAGGCGCAAGGGCGAACCTGTGCTTGTGCATGCAATCGGGTGCCTCAAGCTCGCGGACGGCGTCGACAGCGATTGGCTCGATCTTTCCTGGGGCAAACGGTCTCAGGGCGCA
>JBCBOW010000451.1:0-2017 GCA_039821045.1 Pseudomonadota bacterium | reverse complement strand
CGGGCGCTACAGCCTCCTGGGGCTTGACCCTGATCTCGTCTTTCGCGCGCACGATAGCACGGCTGAGGTCAATTCTGCCTGGCGGCATGATCGCGATGCCTTCACCGCGTGCGAAGGCGATGCGCTCTCAGAATTGCGCGCTCTCGCGGCGCGCTGCGAGATCGAGCTGGGGGACGATGCTGAAAAGGGCCTGCCGCCTGCGCTTGCCTGCCTGGTCGGCTATTTCGGTTATGAGACCGTCGGGCTGGTCGAAACACTTCCGCGCGCGCCTTCTTCGGCGCTTGATTTGCCAGACATGCTGTTTGTGCGCCCCGGCGTCATCCTCATTTTTGACCGGCTGACCGACACATTGCATTGCGCAGCGCCGATCTGGCCGGAGAAGCTTGGCAGCATGAGCCCCGATGCCGCTATCGAGCGCGCGGGCGAGAGGATCGATGAGTGTTTGCGCGCGCTGAGCGCAGCGCATCCCGATAAGCCCGAGCTGGCCCAGGAAATCGAGGAGCCAGAGCTGCACCCGATTGTGGATGAGGCGGACTACAAGGCGATGGTCGCGCGGGCGAAGGACTACATCCTTGCGGGCGATATCTTCCAGGTGGTGCTGGCGCAGCGCTTTACGTGCCCCTTTGAGCTGCCGCCGCTTGCGCTTTATCGCGCCTTGCGCCGCATTAATCCCTCGCCGTTCCTCTATTTCCTCGATCTGCCGGGTTTTGCCATTGTCGGGTCGAGCCCGGAGATACTCGTGCGCGTGCGCGATCAAGAGATCACCATCCGTCCGATCGCGGGCACCCGGCCACGCGGCGCGACACGCGCGGCCGATCTGGCGGCAGAGGAAAGCTTGCTTGCTGATCCCAAGGAACGCGCAGAGCATCTGATGCTGCTTGATCTTGGCCGCAATGATGTGGGACGGTTTGCTGAGCGCGCGAGCGTCACCGTCACTGATAGTTTTGGGATAGAGCGATACAGCCACGTGATGCATATCGTTAGCAATGTGGTTGGGCGCCTTGCTGAGGGCCATGATGCGCTTGATGCGCTGTTTGCGGGCTTTCCGGCAGGCACGGTGTCAGGCGCGCCCAAGATCAGGGCGTGCGAGATCATCGCTGAGCTGGAGCCTGAAACGCGCGGCGCTTATGCGGGCGGTGTGGGCTATTTTGCGCCTGATGGGTCAGTGGATAGCTGCATTGTCCTGCGCACAGCCGTCGTCAAAAATAAGGTTATGCATGTTCAAGCGGGCGCCGGGATCGTGGCGGACAGCGATCCGGATTACGAAGCGGCCGAATGCCGCGCCAAGGCGGGCGCGCTGATTGCCGCTGCGCGCGAAGCGGTGCGGCTCGCCAGCGAACCGGGGTTTGGCCAATGAGAGCCCTGCGTCTATCCGCCACCTTGGCCACGACCGCTGTTTGCCTGACGCTGGTCGCTTGCGGGGATCAGCCGGCGGGAGAACCCGTGGTGCGCACCAAGCTGGGCGAGGAACCGGTCGACATCGTCCCACCCGCGCTTGCTGAGCCCAACCCCGCCGCGATGCCAGAAGCGCCGCAGCGTGCGTCGGCCTGCACCGATCTCAGGTTTGAAGAAGCAGCGCTCACGCATTGTGTGGCAGATCCCGCCGAGCATCGGATCGCGGTGACCTATGGGCCGGGCGATGGGTCTACGCCGTTTGGAACACTGGCCGATTTCGCTGACACGATAGAAGACACCGCCGAGATTGCCTTTGCGATGAACGGCGGTGCGTTTAGCGATGATCTTTCCGCGCGCGGCTATCTTGTGGCGGGCGGCGCGCGTCTTTCAGAGCTCAACCGCGCAGATGGCGAAGGTAATTTCTTCCTCAAACCGGGCGGTGTGTTCTTCGGGACAGGGGGCACCTGGCGCGTTCTCACCACCGACCGCTTCTATTCAACCGTGCGAGACCGGCCGCAATTTGGCACACAATCGGGGCCGATGCTGCTGATTGACGGCGCGCTTCATCCGCAGATCGCTGAGAACGGACCCTCACGCGCGATCCGCAATGGCGTGGGCGTGG
>JBCBOW010000450.1:0-2024 GCA_039821045.1 Pseudomonadota bacterium | reverse complement strand
GACAGTGTGCTCTTGATATTCGGTGCGCATGAAGATCAGCTCGTTTCAGCGCGAAGGCCAAGCAAATGCGCCGTGTCTTTTAGGAAGATCTTCACATGCGCCATGGGTTTGGAGCGCACGAGCTTCTTGTTCATATAGGCCTGCCAGGTGAGCTGCTGCACGTCTTTGTCATCGCACATGGAGACAAAACGCTCGCGGCGCTTATCGCTCGAATACCAGAAATATTGCATGATACCGAGGATCCAGAAGACCCGGCCGTGCTCTTTCATGAAGCGCTTGCGCGCGAGGCCAAGCGCTTTGGCATCGCGGGTCTTCAGGAACGCGCTTGCCGCTTCCGCGCTGAGGCGACCGCCGACCATCGCGTAATAGATGCCTTCGCCAGACGCGGGCGCAACGATTCCAGCCGCATCGCCGGCGACGATGACATCGCGGCCATTGTCCCATTTTTTGAGCGGCTTGAGCGGGATCGGCGCGCCCTCGCGCCGGACTGTCTCGCACCGCGCCAGATCAAGATCCGCTCGCATATCAGCCACAGCACCGCGCAGCGAAAACCCCTTGTTGGCGCTACCAACACCGATGCTGGCAGTTTCGCCATGTGGGAAAACCCAGGCGTAAAAATCAGGCGAAAGGCGTCCCTGGTAAAACACATCGCAGCGCGATGCGTCGAAGGCGTCGCTGTCATTGGCGGGCGACTTGATGATTTCGTGATAGGCAAAGACGCATTTGACGCGGTGCGCGTTGGGCAGGCTTTGCTTGGCGACCGCGGATCGCGCTCCGTCTGCGCCGATAATGCAGCGGGCTCGCAGTTTTTCGATCGGGCCACCGCGCTCGCGCCGGAAAGTCACCAGCGGGTGAGGCTGATCATCGCGCTCGATCTTTTCAAAAGTGGCGCTGAGGCGTTCGGCGCCGCTGTTGCGGGCGCGTTCGCGCAGCCACTCATCGAAATCCTCGCGATCGACCATGCCCACATAGCCGATCTCGCCCACGGGCATATCCACTGCGCGGCCTGAGGGCGCGATCATGCGAGCCGAACGCGCTCGAGCGACGAGCAAGCTTTGCGGAACGTCAAAGTCCTCAAGCAGACGCGGAGGGACTGCGCCGCCACACGGCTTGATCCGACCCCCGCGCTCCATCAGGAGAACCGAATGGCCAGCCAGCGCCAAATCTGTCGCGGCTGTAGCGCCGGCTGGCCCGCCGCCTATGATGACGGCATCGTAAATAGTCTCGGTCATGCAAACACCTCCTGATCCTTGGTCGGCGATTCTTGAGCTTGGGATTGCGGCGCGGTGCCTGGCGCGCGGGCAGCAATGCGCATGGCGAGCGCCGCCGCGATGACAAACAGGAAGCCTTCAGCGGCAAAAACGATCTGGAACGCAGCGCCATCGTGGCCGAGCACGCTGCGCGCGATGTCCACGCCGACAGCGCCGAGCAAGCCGCCAAATCCAAACGCGATCGCCTGACTTGCGCCCCACACGCCCATGCGCACGCCCTCGCGCGTTTTCTCGCCTGCGCCCGCCAGACCCATCATTGCGCCGATCGCAGCCACGGCGAAGACACCATTGCAAAAGCCCAGCGCCAGCACATTGGCAACCAGAGGCCACCCCGGCCCCACCATCGCACCGATCGCCAGCCCTGCAAGGCCCAGCGCAGAGCCCAGACAGCCGCCCACGATCCAGATGCGCAAGTTGCTTGGCAAACGCCCTTTGAATGCGCTGCCGCCCACGCCCGCGACGATCATGCCGACAAGCCCGCCTGCATTGAGCATGCCGCCAAGCTTGGTCGAATCGCCGGGGGCCAGATCGAAGATGAGCCCCGCGAAGGGCTCAAGGATCAGATCTTGCATGTTGTAGGCGACCATCGAGACAAAGATGAAGATCGTAAAGCGCCGCGCGGCTTGCTCCTTGAAGATCTCGCGGATGGCTTCGCCAAAATCAGGGGGGCCTTCCTCTTTGGCGGTCTGCGCAAAAACATGATGGCCGCTTTCCAGCCGGAAGGTCGCAATAATGCTGAGCGCGATGGTCACC
>JBCBOW010000449.1:0-2032 GCA_039821045.1 Pseudomonadota bacterium | reverse complement strand
GGCCTATCGGAAGCGCGGCTTGAAGATCCCTTTGCTCGCTTTGGCGCTCATGCATCGCATGCCGGGCCGAGCGCAGGGCTGGGCCTCGCGCTCGTTAAAAAAGTGGTCGATGGGCATGGCGGCACAATCGCGCTTGAATCGAGCCAGCGGAACGGCACCAAGTTTACGATAACGCTGCCTGGCGAAGGCAAGCCTGCAGCAGTGGAAGCCTAACGCTTAGTCAGCTTCGGTGCGCAGTGCGTCTGCGACAAGGCGCTCGGCAAGGGCAGCGATCTGCGCTTCGCCAAACTGGCATTCGGTCGCTTCGCCCGAACCTCGGTAAATGACTTTGCCTGTAGCCCGATCGAGGAGCACCAGCGTGCCGCGCAGCTGCTTGGCTTCGCATTCATCAAACCGGCGCGCCTTGCGCGGCGCAGCGATCCAGTCCTGCTCGGCGTCTTCGCCTTCGCTGCCGTTGCCGCGCAAGACGCCTTGTTCCGCATCGCGCATGGCCAGGCTGAAATCAGCAAGAGTTCGCGCCTCTGGATCCGCCGCAATCGCGCGCTGCGCGAAGGCTGCGGAAAGCGCGTCGGCAAATTGGGAGCGCGTGGTGTAAGCCCGATCCGCCTCCTCGATCGCGATCGCGCGCGTCTCAGCCAAGGCAGCGCCGCTGGATGCAATCGTAAGCGGTGATGAAACCGAGCAGGCCGAAAGGCCGGCCGCAAGCAGCCCAAGGGTCAATGCCGCCGTGCGGCGAGGGTGCGGCATCACAAAGAAGGAGCGTCGGCTTCGCTGGTTTCGTTGCATCGATCCATACGATAGCCGAAGCCAAAGACAGTTTGAATTGCGAATCCATGATGCGGGCGCAATTGCAGCTTTGATCGGATGCGCGATACGTGCAGATCAAGCGTGCGGCTCTCAACATCGGGAACACCGCCCCAAACCTGCCCGAAAATGTAAGCGCGGCTGAGCGGCCGGTTGAGATTATCGAAAAACAAGGTCGCAAGCTCGACCTCTTTGTTCGTCAGTTTAACCTGCTCTCCGTTCCACGAGACTTTTTTAAGCAGGCGGTCAATTTCATAGTCGCCAAATACGCTGAACCGGTCCGCCTCAGGCGGGCGCAGGCGTCGATTGGCTGCTTCGAGGCGGGCGAGGATGACCTCGTGGCTTTCGGGTTTGACCACATAATCGACCGCGCCCGCTTCAAGCCCGCGCACAACATCTGACTTGTCAGACCGGCTGGTCAGCAGAATGAAGGCTGGCGGTTTTTCGAGGTTTTCGACCGCCCATTCGATTATCCCGAGCCCCGTCTTGCCAGGCATGTTCCAATCGACCAGCACGACATCATAGGTCTCGCGGCGCAGCGAGGTGAGCAATTCGTTACCGTTGCGAAAGGCTTCGCATTGGTGCTTCGTCTGAGCCATTGCGCCCGAAAGCTGCTTGAGCAGTTCAGGATCATCGTCTGCAATAGCAACTCTCATCACAATGGCCTCCTTCGCGCTGGGCTTGTGTGAACACGGCATCGCCAGAATTGGACTGGCGCGGCAGCATCGTTGTTTCGTTCAAAGCCATCAGCGGCGTGATACAGATGTATCTTAGCCAGTTTGGGCGGGTCTGGAAGGTCGGGCACCCTTAGATGTTGCGCTTTTTACAAGAATTTACCATTCGCGCGCGGTTCCGGACGCTCCCAATGGCTACGCTTCGCGCTTGCTATCGGAGCCTTGCGCTTTAGGCTCAGCGGCAATGGGAGAGGAAATGGACAGCACGATGCGGGCCTCTGGCGATGCTCGCCATGTGGTCTTGGCGGGTGCGAGCGGTACGATTGGCGGGGCGGTCGCGCGCCAGTTGATCGCGGATGGTCACCGGGTCACATGCCTCATGCGCCAGAGCAAGAGCAGCGCGCCAGGGGCAGGGGCAGGCGAGCTTGCGCAATTGGCGGGCGCCGCGCTTGCGCCAGTGGATTTCGCCGATGCGCGCAGCGTGGCGGATGCGATCAAGAGCGCATCACCTGAGACCATCGTCTCGTGCATCGCCTCGCGCAGCGGCGCGCCTG
>JBCBOW010000448.1:0-2035 GCA_039821045.1 Pseudomonadota bacterium | reverse complement strand
AATTCGAGCTTGAAAGCCGGGGCGCGTATCTCTTCATCACCTTTTGGCGCAAGGTGATGAACCGCCCGGACCTGTGGGAGGTGGCCTTCGATCCGGCAGCCCCGATCAACACACCGCGCACACTTTCAAAGTCTAAAGCTGTAAGCGAAGCGCTGACCAAGGCGCTCGCTGAAGCTGCTGGTGAGCTTGCCGAACAGGGCGTTGCGCTGGATGCGCCGTGGAGCGCGGTGATGACGCAGCGTCTGGTGGATGGCACCACGATCCCGGTGCATGGCGGACCCGGCTGGGCGGGCGTGCTCAACATGCAGCAGGGCGACAAAGCCGAAGGCGGGCTCAAACCGCGCCACGGCTCAAGCTATATCCAGATCGTCAGCTTTGGCGAAGAAGGCCCGCAAGCCGATGCGATCCTGAGCTATTCGCAATCGAGCGATCCCAATTCGGAGCATTTCTCCGATCAGACACGGCTCTACTCAGCAAAGGAGTGGCACCGCCTGCCCTTCACCAAGGAAGAAATCGCGGACCAGCAAGTGGGCAAGACAATCAAGCTGCGCGAGCGGCGCTAAGCGCGGCCCGACAGAGCCGGGGGAGCCGGGAACGCGGCTTCCCCCCTTAAGGCTCTTGAGAGCAGAGCTAAATCGAGCGCGCGTCCGTGCTTTCCACTGGCACGCTCACGGTTAGCCCGTCCATCTCAGCGGTCAGCTCAATCTGGCAGGACAGACGGCTCGTGCGGCGCACACCGGCGGCAAAATCGAGCATGTCCTCTTCCTCTTCCGAAGAGCGCTCCAGCCGGCCAAACCATTCAGGCGCAACCACCACATGGCACGTGGAGCACGCCATTTGTCCCTCACAGGTGCCTTCGAGGGGAAGCCCTGCGGCCTGCCCAACGCGCAAAAGACTGTCGCCCACCTCACCGCTCGCAGCGATGCGATTTCCCACGGGGTCGATGAATGTGATGCTGATCGGCATTGCGCGTGTCACCCCCAAGCGATTGCTGTGCTAGCCCCATTGCTCCTGTTGTTGCACCGCAGCATGGATGTCTTTTGCTGCGGTTTCAAGCTGTTCGATAGTTGTATAGCGCCCAAAGCCGAGCCGGATCGAGGATTTGGCCGCTGCATCGCTCAGCCCAATGGCTTTGAGCACATGGCTTGGCCGGCCCGATCCGCTGGCGCACGCGCTGCCGGCAGAGAACATGACATTGCGGCACTCTGACATCAGCCGCGCCACATCGAGCCCTTCTCTGCGCAAATTGAGATTGCCGTTCCAGCGGCCCTGCGCGCTGCCATTGAGCGTCCAATCGGCAAACAGATCGCGCGCCCGGTTCCACAGCGCCTCGACATGCTCAGCGTCTTCGCTCATGCGCTCTTTGGCGAGCTTGGCCGCCGCGCCAAACCCGGCGATCAGCGCAGGCGAAAGCGTGCCCGAGCGCAGCCCCGCTTCCTGCCCACCGCCGGTCTGCTGTTCCGTCAGTTTGACCCCATCGCGCACCCACAGCGCGCCCACGCCTTTGGGCCCGTGAAGCTTATGCGCTGAGACCGCGATCAGATCCGCGCTCGCCACCGGGATTTTGCCATAGGCCTGCACCGCATCAACGCACATCAGAGCGCCCGTTTCGCGCGCGCGGGCAAGCCAATCGTTGACAGGCTGGATGGTGCCGATCTCATTGTTGACCTGCATGACGGCGATCATGCGCGCCTTTGACGGCAGGTTCTGCTGCGGATCGCACAGGCCTTCGCTGGTGACGCTGAGCACTTCATGCGCGCCCGCCGCCTTGGCCGTATCGCCGACGGCTGAGTGCTCAATGGCGGAGAATGCGACCGGCCCGTCGCAATCGCTGCCGCGGATGGCGAGGTTGAGCGCTTCGGTGGCGCCGCCGGTGAAGATGACCTGCCCGCCGGGGGGAAAGAGCGCCGCCACCGCGTCGCGCGCGGCTTCGATAGCGGCGGCGGATTGGCGACCCAGACGGTGCGCTGAATGCGGGTTGCCAAAGCCGGTGCCCTCAGGCCAGTCGAGCCATTTGAGCATGGCATCGCGCGCT
>JBCBOW010000447.1:0-2040 GCA_039821045.1 Pseudomonadota bacterium | reverse complement strand
GAGCAATCCAGACAATCCGGATGGCTCGCGCTACGGCGCGATCCCGCTGTTCTGGGGCACGATCTTTATCGGCGCGATCATCGCCATGATCGTGGCCATCCCGCTGGGATTGATGAGCGCGATTTACCTTACGCAGTATGCTGACCCAAAACTGCGCATGTGGGTGAAGCCCGCGCTCGAGATCCTCGCCGGGGTTCCAACCGTCGTCTATGGCTATTTTGCGGCCCTGACGATTGCCCCGTTTATTCGCGATATGGCCGTCGCAATCGGCGTGACCAACGCCTCAACCGAAAGCGCCCTCGCCGCTGGTGTCGTCATGGGTGTGATGATCATTCCGTTCGTCTCCTCCATGGCCGACGACTCGATTGCAGCGGTGCCCGGCGCGATGCGCGATGGGTCCTACGCCATGGGCGCGACCAAGTCCGAAACCATCACCCGCGTCCTCTTTCCGGCCGCCCTGCCCGGTATCGTAGCGGGGATCATGCTGGCGGTCAGCCGAGCGATTGGTGAAACAATGATTGTGGTTATGGCCGCGTCCACGGCCGCCAATCTCAGCGCCAACCCGCTTGATCGAATGACGACCGTCACGGTCCAAATCGTTAAGATGCTGACCGGCGAAGGCAGCTTCGATCACCCCGCCACGCTAAGTGCTTTTGCGCTGGGCTTTGTGCTGTTCCTGGTGACTCTGGCTCTCAACTTCGGCGCGCTGCGCGTCGTGAAACGGTTCCGTGAAGCGTATGAATAAGCAAATTGATCTCTCGCGCCCCACGCGCACGCCCGAGTTCGAGAAGCGCTTGGCCAAGCGTTACCGCTCTGAGCGCAATTTCAAGCTTATGGGACAGGGCGCGATCTTGTTCTCGGTCGCCGTGCTGGTGTTCCTGCTCGGCAATATGCTGATAAACGGGATCGGCGGTTTCCAGCGCGCTGAACTGACCGTCCCGATCAGCTTTGCCGAAAGCGGTATCGTGGGCGACGAAGTGTCGCTGTCTGCACCAAGCGCGGTACAGATCCTCGAAATGCAGGGTATGGACGAAGTGGTTCATCGCTATGCCGAGGAAGCGCTGGGCGCGGAAGGCGCCGAGCAATTGAGTGATCAAGCCTGGCGCGATGTTGCGGCTGCTCTAACTGATAATCCTGCCCTTATTGACCAGGCTGAACCGGTTGTTTTCAACCTTGCCGCGTCGTCCGACCTCGCGTCCGGACTGGCGGGCGAAGGCTCGGAAGACATGCAGGCCCTGGCCAGCAAGCTCACCTCTGAAGGTAAGCTTGGAGAAAACTGGGATTGGGGCTTTTTGTCGCGGTCCGACGCGACGAGCCCGCAGGCCGTGGGCATCTGGGGAGCGCTCAAAGGATCGATTCTGACCATGCTGGTGACGCTGATCCTCGCCTTCCCGATCGGCATTTTGGCCGCGCTCTATCTTGAAGAATACGCGCCCAAAAACGCCTGGACCGACCTGATAGAAGTGTCCATCAACAACCTTGCAGCGGTGCCGTCGATTATCTTTGGCCTCCTGGGGCTTGCGGTGTTTCTTACCATTTTCCCCAACTTGCGATCAGCTCCGCTGATTGGCGGTATGACGTTGGCCCTAATGACCATGCCAGTAATCGTCATCTCCGGTCGCAACGCGATCAAGGCCGTGCCTCCCTCGATCCGCGATGGTGCGCTGGCTGTGGGCGCTTCACCGGTGCAGGTAGTCTTTCACCACGTCCTGCCGCTTGCCCTGCCCGGCATGTTGACCGGCACGATCATCGGCATGGCCCGCGCCTTGGGTGAAACCGCTCCCCTTCTGCTGATCGGCATGCGCGCCTTTGTCGCGACACCGCCAACCGATTTCACCTCACCCGCCACGGTTCTGCCGGTTCAGATCTTTCTGTGGTCCGATGAGATTGACCGCGGCTTCGTTGAGCGCACCAGCGCCGCGATTGTCGTGCTATTGCTGTTCCTTCTCATGATGAACAGCATCGCCATTTACCTGCGCAACAAGTTCGAGAAAACCTGGTGACCCGCATTCACGACAGCATCAAAGACGACGCCAACGC
>JBCBOW010000446.1:0-2046 GCA_039821045.1 Pseudomonadota bacterium | reverse complement strand
GCCACGGGGCGCTTCGTTCTCGAGGACCCCCAAGAACGTCCCCAGCCCCGCCACCTGCAAGGCCATCACGCCATCAACCGCTTTGGAAATCACCGGCACCTCATAGCGCATCGGCCCGCCGACATTGTATTCCCACACGATCTTGGTCGCAGACGTCTCGCCATCGCGCTTCACTTCACTCAGCGCAATCGTGAGCACACCGGTTACCGGTTCGCTTTGCAACGGGCCAAGCGCGCCGACCATGCGCAAAGCCTGCTCAGGATAGGCCTGGATCACGCGCATATGCTCGACACTGCCTTCGAGCGTAAAGCGATCGGGCTCGTCGACTTCGGGAATGGTTTCGCAAAAGCACCCGCCCGCTTGCGGCGTCAGTTTGAGATTGGCGCTGTCCGAGGACCAGGTGTGTTGCTTATCCCACCAACGCGAAGGGCTGATGAGCGCCAGCCAGGTCTCCGTCGGGCTAGCATCAACGGTCACTGTGTGGCGCGTGATAAAGCCATCGTCGCGCTCATCGACGATCTCTGCCAGCGCCGGCGCGCTCTGCCCTGCCATGATTGCGGCCAAGAGGCCTGCGCTAAAGGTCCGTTTCACCCGTCTCTCCCTTCGTGCCGAGAGGCTTAGGCGATCATCGTGTCGATTGAAAAGGGCCGAGGCGCCCTCGCCGCTTAGCTCAGGATGGTGTCGATCGCCTTGGCGACCTCATCAATGCCGCCCATGCCATCAATGCGGCTCACAATCCCGCGCTCTTCATAGCCCGGAAGGATCGGCGCGGTTTCAGAGCGATAGACGCCCATGCGCTTGCGCACCGTTTCTTCATTGTCATCCGGGCGGCGCTTGAATTCGGTTGAGCCGCAAGTGTCGCACACGCCTTCGACCTTCGGCGGGTTTGCTGTGTCGTGATAGAGCGTGCCGCAATTGGCGCAGGAGAAGCGTCCGCATATCCGTTTGACCAGGGCGTCTTCATCGACCTCAAGCTCGATTACATGGTCGAGCGTGCGGCCATGTTTGGCAAGGATGCGATCCAGATCGCCCGCTTGAGCTGCTGTACGTGGGTAGCCATCAAAGATCGCGCCGGTCTCGGCATCCATCGCGGCAATGTTGTCATCGATCAGCTGTGAGACGATTTCGTCTGAGACAAGTTCGCCCGCGTCCATGATTGCCTTGGCTTTCAGGCCGACCGGTGTCTGTGCCTTCACCGCAGCGCGCAGCATGTCTCCGGTTGAGAGCTGCTTCATCCGGTGCCGCTCAACAAGCCCGGCGCTCTGCGTACCTTTGCCCGCGCCCGGCGGCCCCAAAAGAATGATGTTCATCGCTCTCCCCGTTGATCCCGTTCGCTGCGCTCAGCTTGATGTAGCCTCGCCATTGCGGGTTCTCGTTGCATGCGCAAGCGCCATGACACAGCGCTCCATGAGCGCCCGCCTATGCGCTATCGCTTGCGGCCTTTCAACTTAGCCTTTTTGATAAGGTTGTCATATTGGTGCGCAAACAAGTGCGACTGGACCTGCGTGATCGTATCGACTGTCACATTGACGACGATGAGCAGGCTGGTGCCACCCAGAAACAGCGGAATACCGGTCTGCGCGATCATATATTCAGGCACCACGCAAACGATGGTGAGGTAAATCGCGCCCACCACTGTGATCCGGGTGAGAACATATTCAAGATAGTCTGACGTGCGTTTGCCGGGGCGGATGCCGGGGATGAAGCCGCCGTTCTTCTTGAGGTTGTCCGCTGTCTCTTCTGGGTTGAAGACAACCGCCGTGTAAAAGAAGCAGAAGAAGATGATCCCGATCGCATAGAGCAGCATGTAAATCGGCTGACCATGCGCCAGATACTGGTTGAGCGTCACGATGACGCCGCCAAAGCTGCTGTCCGCATCAACCGAATTGCCCGCAAACTGCGAAATTGTCAGCGGCAAGAGCAAAAGCGAGCTGGCAAAGATCGGCGGGATAACGCCGGCGGTGTTGATCTTGAGCGGGAGATATTGGTTATCCGCCTGCATCATGCCGCGCTGCGTGGCGCGCTTGGGATATTGCACCAGCAGGC
>JBCBOW010000445.1:0-2047 GCA_039821045.1 Pseudomonadota bacterium | reverse complement strand
CGCAACATCGCGCGTGGCGAAGCATTTGGCGCGCGGATCAGCGGTGAGCAACGCGCCGCGAATGGCACAAGCAACCGATATCACGAGAGCTACAGCGCCTTGGCCGCCGCGAGGACTTCCTCGGCGTGGCCTTTGACTTTCACTTTGAGCCAGACCTGTGCGATCGTGCCATCAGCGCCGACCAAATAGGTCGAACGGACCATGCCCATATAGGTCTTCCCGTACATCTGCTTCTCAGTCCAGATGCCCAGCGCATCGGAAAGACCGCCCTCTTCTGCATCGGTTGCAAGCGGCGTTGTCAGCTCATGCTTGGCGATGAAGTTCTGGTGTTTCTTGGCCGAATCCTTGGAGACACCAAGCAACTCGGTGCCCGCTGCTTCGAATTCGCCCTTCAGAGCGGTGAAGTCCTTCGCTTCGGTCGTGCAGCCGGGCGTGTTGTCTTTGGGGTAGAAGAAGATGACCAGCTTCTTGCCTTTGAAATCGCTGGGTTTGACAGTGCCTCCATCGGGCGTGCCCATTTCGATATCGGGCAGGGGATCGCCAGCGGCCGGGAAATCGCTCATTCTTCGTGCTCCATAACTCAGTCGGCAATCGGGGTGCCGAGAATCTCCGTCCAGACCCTGCGCACCCTTTGCCGCGCTTCGCCAAAGGCTTGCAAGAGGGCATTGTAATCTTCGGTCTTGCAGGCCTTCGCCAAAGCGTCCGCCGCGCATCCAGGCGGCTCTTGCCCGCCCGGATTGAGCAGCCTGCCAGCAACCAGCATCCGGCTCATCAGGTCATAATCAGGAAGGAAGGTGGAGGGCAGTAGCCCGGCCTTGATCAGAGCCGGGATCGCTACACCTAAATCAGGCGAATAGGCCTGCGGGTGTGCATCGCTTAGCGGCGCACCGCGCTCATCTGTCCCGCTCAACTGGAGAAAGTGGACAAGGAATTCGCAATCCACCAGCCCGCCGCGCAGTCGTTTCACATCGAGCGGACCGGCAGGCGCTTTGTGCTGAGCCATCTGCGCGCGCATCTGCGTCACATCCGCGCGCACCGCGCTGGGATCGCGAGGCCGTTGGAGAACGCTGCGCATAATCGCGTCCATGGTCGCGCGCGCCGCGTCCGAACCTTCAAGCACCCGCGCTCTTGCAAGCGCCATATGCTCCCATGTCCATGCTGCCTCACGCTGGTATTTCGCAAACGCGTCGCAGCTCACCGCTAATGGGCCTTGCGCGCCCTGGGGACGCAGGCGCGTGTCCACTTCATAAAGCGCGCCCTGCGCGGTCGGCACGCTCATCGCAGCGGTTACCCGGCCAGCAAGGCGATTGAAATAGTGTGTGGCGCTCAGCGATCGCTTGCCATCAGACCGCTGCGAAAGATCGCCCATGAAGAGGTACACAATGTCAAGGTCAGAGGCATGTGTGAGAGCCCCGCCTCCGAGCCGGCCCAAGCCCAGGACAACCAGCTCAGCGCCTTCAATCTGGCCATACTGCCGCGCAAACTCCTGCTCAGCGCCGCGCATGGCCAGCATCAACGCGCCCTCCGCCACGCGAGACAGCGCTGCACCGATCGCGATTGGGTCTGCCAACCCTTCGATAAGCTGCACTCCGAGCGCAAATCGCAACTCGCCTGTAACGCGGCGGATCGCATCGAGCAGCGCTTCATAATCGTCGCGTTCCGCGTTGCGCTCAATCTGAGCGGCGATATCAGCGGGCGATCCCGGCAATTCGAGCGCTTCTGCATCGAGCAGAATGTCCATCAATTCCGGAGATCGCGCGAGTTCGTCTGAAAGCACCGGTGCGAGCGTTAGGGTTGCGACCAATCGGTCCAGCAAATGGCGCTCGGCATAGAGCAAGCGAAACAGCGTGATAGCAGACGCGCTGCGCTCAAGCAGGCCTTCCCAGCGGCTCAACGCCCGCGCAGGATCATCGCTTTTGGCCATCGCCTCTAGCAATGCTGGAACGAGCGCATCAAACGCGGCGAGAGATTGCTCAGAGCGCAGCGCCCGAAACCGTCCATCGCGCCACCCTTGAACGCGCGCTGCCAAACGCTGAGGCCCCTCGAA
>JBCBOW010000444.1:0-2059 GCA_039821045.1 Pseudomonadota bacterium | reverse complement strand
CCCCAGATGAACAGGGCAACAGCCCCGGCGAGCAGCAGCCCCTCGCGCAGCGATAGGCCAGCGAACCGCCGTTCGGGCTTCGCTTCGGCCTGCACGGACGGATCGCTTTGCAGGGCCTCGCCGGCATGCTCGAACAAGTCAGTCATTTGTCACCTCCCGTGACGGTGAAGCAGCGCGAGAGCCCCGCGCGGCGGAAAAAGGCGATGAGAGCAAAGGAAAGCCCGAGCACTGCGCATGCGATGGTGTGGAACTGCGCCTGGCGGTCTGGCTCGGCGGCAAGATAGCGCGAGGCGAGATTGTCGAGCTGCAGCATCGCCCCCGGCAGCGTGAAACCGCCGAGGATGAGAAAGAAGAGCGTCGCAACGCCAAGCGTCGCCAACAGACTGGTCGTCAGCCACCCGGAAAGGCGCAGCGAAACGACTAGCGCATCCTGGCCTTGTTCGACATGACTTGCGCGGATGCGTGGCGGAATAAGCGCGTTCATTCCGCCGCCTCCCGCAATTCTTGTTCTTCCGGAAAGGCGACCGCTTCGATTGCCTCTTGCATGGGAAAGCCGCGCTCGACGTAAGACTCGATCTCGGCAAAGACGTCGGGACTTGAGGAATAGAGCGTTGCTGAAAAGCGATCGAGCACGAGGCGCCCGACGCTTTCTGTCTCGGGGCCGCGAATGAAGATATCCGAATAATCCACCCCGTTGCGCTTCAAGCTCCGCAAAAGCGCTTCGGTCATTCCGTCCATCTCGAAGCGGTCCGAATTGCGGAAATCCGCAATCGTCTCGCCCTTCTGCTGAAGGATCAGAAACCAGTCGGAATTTTCAAGCGCGGCGCGCGAGCCCTCGGACTTGTAATAGTCGTGGATCGATTGCGTGGCGGTGATCAGCGATCCGCCATATTTGCGGCAGGTGCGCGAATAGGTCTCGACGAAATCGGCCATCGCGCCGCCTTTGAGCATCTGCCAGGCCTCATCGATGATCAGCGGCTTGGGAATGGCACGGTCCATGTGGCGCATGACCTGCGAGGCAATGAACATGATCGAAGTGAGGACGACCCCGCGCAGCTCCTCGCGCGTGGCGAGATCGGAAAGCTCGAAGACGGTGAGATCAGCCGACAAATCGAGATTGGCATCGCCGAGGAAGAACCGGCCGAACGTGCCTTTGGCCGCAAACGGCAAAAGCGAGGTCGCCAGATCATAGGCATATGAGTGCTCAGCGCCCTTGAGAGCCGCGATCACATGATCGACCGTCCCATCGCGGCCCTGCGCCTCCCAGACGGCGTTTACCGCCTGGTCGATCAGCCCGCGCTCGGTGTCATTGAGCCGCGTTTCGTTGCGCGCCATTTGCGAGACGATCGATTTGAGCATGGCAAGACAATCGACGAGGTAATCATCATCGCCCCCAGCCAAATGCTCATCGATCATCCGGAACGGGTTGATCGAGATGCCGCTCGACAATTTAAACTCGGTGAAGGTTCCGCCCAGCGCTTTCGCCATATGTTCAAAGCTGCGGCCATCATCGATGACGATGGTCTTGGCGCCGACGCCCGCAAAGCTGGCGGCCAAATCCTGCAGCAGCACCGATTTGCCCGATCCGGACTTGCCCGCGATCGCCACATTGTGGTTGCCGGCTGAGTTCTGGAACGGCGACCAGAACTGCGGCTGCCCGCGCCTGCCGATGAAGAGGCAATGCGGAATGGTGCCGCCGACATATTCGCCCTGGATTGGCGCGATAGCCGCGACATTGGCCGAACGCATCGTGCGCAGCCGCTTCATGCGCTTATAATCGCTATCGAGCCCGTCAGCGAGCAGCAGCGGAAAGTGCGACATGAACGCCGGAAGCTGGATATGAGTCTCATCGATAAGATCCCACCCGCTCGCCTTGTAGAGCGCTTTCAGGGTGCGCTCGCACGGCTCTCCCCTGCCCTTGGGCGCAAGGATCGAGACCGAATAATAGCATTGGACGAGCTTCTCGCCCTGCTTCACCCGGTCAGCGACAAACTCCCATTCTGAGGCCTCGGTGCGCAGCTTGGGCACGAGTTTGACGCCCTTGCCTTCGGCGAGCGAG
>JBCBOW010000443.1:0-2061 GCA_039821045.1 Pseudomonadota bacterium | reverse complement strand
AGGACGATGGGTTTGCGTTCGATAATGAAGGACCGGCCCATCGTCCTGATGCCCAATTCGGGCGACACCGCCGGGATGCGTGTGCCAAGCACGCTCATGCGGCTGGGACTGGGTTGGCGCCCGATCGTCCCACATGGCAGGCCCAAGAGGGTTCTGAAAAAAAGCGTGCTTGATGTCGGTCAGGAGCAATTCGATATGTTGCTCCTCATGCGCGATCCCCAAAGCCACGAGATCATCATGCTCGCCAGAGCGGATCAGCGAAACCATCGCATGATCGACTGAATGTCGCCAATCCATGATCTCTGCGAGGCTCGGGCGAGAAAGCATGCCGCGCTGATCCCGAGCAATCCGCGCGCCCTTGGCTTCGTAATAAGAATTGAAAAGAAAGGGATAACGATCATCAAAGATCCGATAGTCCGCCGCGTATTCGCGCAGGAGGAAGGTTTCCCAAAACCATGTCGTATGCGCCAGATGCCATTTGGCAGGTGATGCATCCTCCATCGATTGCAGCGTTGCGTCCGCTTCACTCAAAGATTCAACCAGCGCCTCGCTCAATTGCCGGGTCGCGGCGAAGCGCTCGAGCAAGGTCTGCCCATCCGCTCGCGCGGAGCTCGGTTGAGACTTGCTCAACGGCATAGGAGTATCTTTGCCCCTCCAATCATGGAGTTGCCATGGCGCATTAGCGTTACAAAGGGAAGGCAGCCGATCGCTCGTCTGCGACACTGTGTCGCGTTCTCTTGGCGTTTGAAACTGTCAGGCGGGCCCTTTGCCAACCGATTTGGATTACGCTGCCTCAGCCCGCATAACCCGATTTCTGCCGGAATTCTTCGCTTCGTAGAGCGCGCTGTCAGTCCGCGAGAACAGCCCAAGCGATGTATCGGATGATCGCAACACGCTGACCCCGACGCTGACTGTAACTCTCGGCAAGCTCTCTTGCGCATCATTCGCTGCGATCGCACGGCGGAGCCGCTCTGCCAGCTGGTATGCGGCGTTCAACTCAATCCCGGGCGCGATCCAGACAAACTCCTCGCCGCCCACCCGACCGATGAGATCCCCAGCGCGTGACTGTTCCCGCGCAACTCGGGCCACCCGCTCAAGCACCCGATCGCCGACCAGATGGCCGTAGGTATCGTTGACCGCCTTGAAACGATCGAGATCGAACATCAACAAGGCGAGCGGGCGCCCAAGATGGCGTGCGTCAAGAATGAGGCGGTCAAGTTCGCCCATGATCAGGCGGCGATTTGCAAGTCCGGTGAGCGCGTCAGTTTCCGCAAGTCTCCGGGCCTTTGTGGCCTCGCGCTCAGCGGCCAATCGCGAACTCTCGAGCGCTCTTTCGCGGCTGACTTGATCAGTGATATCGCGCACAACGGCAACGATCCGGACTGCCTCTCCCCCTAGCCCCTTTAGACTGCAGGCTTGGACCGAAATCGACCGAGGCTTCCCGTCATAGCCATTGATATCATAGTGGAGAGTGAACGGATCGCGCTCTTGGCGTCGCTCGAGAACATCGCCAACCAGATCGATATCGTTGGCAAACAAGAGCGTCTCAGCATCGCCCGGGACGAATTCTTCGTCTTTATCAACGCCGAACAACAAACGCATCCCGCGCGACCATTGCTGTTGCCCGGAATTCGGATCGTATTGCCAGATGCCAAGGTCAGCAATGCTCTCAGCCATTCGCACTGTTCGCAAGAGCTCGTTAAGGCTTCGCGCCCGGGCACGGGCAATGCGTGTTGCGTCCCTTGCCTCGCGGCGTGCGGACACAACCCCGGCAAGCGCGGCCATCGCCACCAGACCGAGCAGCATAGTGACCAAAAGAAGCAAGTCCGCGCTGAACTCACCCCCGATAGGCGCCGTGGCTTGACGCGCCAGAGAAGAGCCCAAACCGGGCGCGCGTTGGTAATCAACTAAGGCAGCGACAAGCACCATGCGCTGCGATTAGCGCGCAAATGTTCCTCTGAGCCCGCACAGGTCTCTAGGGAATGTACTTAGAGCCGAGCAGGTATTGCGGGGAGCTCAGGCCGCATCCGCTTGACGCAGAACCGCTTCAGAATTGAGCAT
>JBCBOW010000442.1:0-2062 GCA_039821045.1 Pseudomonadota bacterium | reverse complement strand
ATTATTTCCCTACCGCGAGTAACACTTAGGACTCGCAGGTGGATGTCAATCTGCCCAGTTAGCCGATTGGTTTTGTGGGATCTAATGCGGTGCGCCTAAGCGGTCCTCACAAAGGCGCAGTCTGGTCGCTGGCCCTGTTTGGGCTGGTTTGGAACTGCGTTCTCAGCATTATGGACTGGGCTCTAATAGCTGTCCAGGAACCGCACTACCTCAGTTTTCGCGCTTGGCTTTATAACGTTCCGTCAACCGATCTACTCGTGGCCTACTATAGTGCGTGGCCTCACTGGGCGAAGGCGGGCTGGATAATGAATGTTGCAGGTGCGACAGCCGGATCAGTGCTGCTTTTGATGGGTGATCGTTATGCTGCCTGGATGTTCGCGGTCTCGGTGATCGGGTTGGGGATCGTTTCTTATCTGTTCTATTCTGCGCCGATACCGCGCGTTGCTGGAGACCCGTGGGCGGCATGGGCCGCAACGGTCAGCACAGCGTCTGCAGCGATCAGTGCAACACACTCGCTAGCGGTAATTGTGGCGGTTCGCAGCTTTATGCCGAAACAGCCTATTTATTGATCTGCCACACTGGTGCGCACTGACGAGGTCGCCAAGCGTATCGAGCGTTTGTAGCGCAGCGCTAATGCGTTTAATCTCCTTCCCTCGGGTCGCGCCGAGGGGAGGGTGAAATGAACCAGAAGCCAAAGACGCCCTGGCATCTATGGGCGATCGGGATCGTGAGCCTGATTTGGAATGCAGGCGGCGCGAGTGATTATCTGCAAGTGCAGTTGGAGGTGCAATCCTATCTCCAGCAAGGCGCTGAGATGACCGGCACCAGCGTTGAAGAGATCATCGCGTACAACGATGCCATGCCCTTTTGGGTCAACATCTCGTGGCCGTTTGGAGTATGGGGCGCGATCGCCGGATCGCTCCTGCTGCTCCTGCGCAGTCGCTTTGCGGGCCATGCGTTTGTTATCTCGCTGATCGGCTTGGCGTTCACTTCGATCTACACCATCAGCAACCCGATGCCGATGGGGGAGGGCGGTCCGGACCTCGAGACCGTAAAGACGTTTCAGACCGTGTTTTCCGCTGCGATCTGGATCGTGACGCTGCTGCTGATTTACTATGCAAACCGGATGACGAAGGCGGGCGTGCTGCGCTAGGCGCCTGGGCCTGACCGCTCCTTTGAGCGTACGCGGCTGGCATCGGCCTCGACATCGCGGCGCTTGAGGCTCTCGCGCTCTTCAATGAGCCCGATATACATCTCGGCGACGACACGGTTGATCGCCTCCCAGCTGAATTCCTTGGAGCGCGCTTCGCCTGCTTCACCGTGGCGGGCTCGCAAGGCTGCATCGGTGCAATAGGGCGCGAGCGCATCAGCAAAGCGGATGGCGGTTTCTGCGGTGGTCTTGCCCGGCGGGACAAGCGCGCCGGTTTCGCTTTCGACAACCAGGCTTGCAGCGCCCGTCGCGCTCGCCGCGACCACTGGCAGCCCGCAGGCCATCGCCTCCAGCGTTACATTGCCGAAGGTTTCCGTGATCGAGGGGTTAAAGAAGATGTCGCCGCTAGCAAGCGCTGAGCCAAGCTCCGCGCCAGTCTTGAACCCTGCGAAAATACCGCCGGGAAGCGCTTCTTCAAACCATGAGTGCGCGGGGCCATCGCCGATCACGAGAACTTTGTGCGGGACCTGGCGCTTGCGTAGCTGCACGATGGTCTCGGCAAACACATCGAGGCCCTTTTCCATCACCAACCGGCCCAGAAACACGATCGCGACATCGTCATCGGCAAGGCCCAGCGAGCGGCGCCATTCCAGATCGCGCCTTGCGCTCGCAAAGACCTCGCGGTTCACCCCGCGCGACCACAGCCCGATCGTATCGTGCATGTCCATCGCGATGAGTTCATCGATCATGCTTTGCGAAGGCGCGACCAGCGCATCGCAGCGATTGTAGAAGCGCCGCAAAAGCCTGATCACCAGTGGTTCAAGGAAACCCAGCCCATAATAGCGCGGATAGATGACCGAGCACACCGAGCGGCTGGATGCGATGCTCAAGGCCATCCCGATGCGCCGCCCG
>JBCBOW010000441.1:0-2066 GCA_039821045.1 Pseudomonadota bacterium | reverse complement strand
GCGCGGTGAGCAACGCTCAGGAAGACGGCGGCGACATGCAAACCAAGCGAGAATTCCGCTGCGATTGTCTTCTCGTCGCGGTCTTGCATGTCGCCGCCGTCTTCCTGAGCGTTGCTCACCGCGCACCGCCTTCCCGCTCGCTGGCCTCGAGGCAAGCGCGCAGTTTCATCAGCCCACGGCGAATCCAACTCTTCATTGTGCCAAGCGGTACGTCAGCGGTTTCCGCAAGCTGTGCGTAGGTTTTTCCATCAAAGAACGCCGCACGGATATAAGTCTGCGCGTTCTCATCTAAGGTTGCGAGACACTTATGGATCTGAGCCTCGCGCTCGGCATCGATCAACAACGCATCTGCAAGCGGTGTTTCATCAGGCAGCGGCATGGCCTCATCTACGGGTACTGCCCCGCCTCGCACTTTACCCGTGCGCAAGCGATCGATCGCGCGGTTGCGCGCGAACGTGGCGAGCCAACTTATGGGGCTCGCGCGCTCCGGATCATAGCGATCCGCGCGCTGCCAGAGATTAACATAGACGTCTTGCAAGGCGTCTTCCGCTTCCTTTCTATCGCCCAAGATACGAAAGCATATTCCGAACAGTTTCACCCGAGTGGCGGCATAGATTTCCTCAAGCGCCGCGCTGTCCCCCTCTGCCAAGCGCACCATCGCTTCGCGCAGCGCCTCGCGCGCGGCTTGAGCGGTTAGCGAACTCTCGCCCATTGATGGTGTTGGCTGTTTGGAAGAGAGGCTCATGCGGGCGCCCCAAGGTTTATGGGCGCGGACATCACCAAGGCTTCATACGCCAGAGCGCACCCTTGCCTAGAGCGTTTGAGATCGCGGCTCCCCATGACACGCAAAGCGATGCCCGCGCGATGAAGCGGGGTCAATGGCCAAGTCCATGAAACCGTGGGTGATGGATCAGCTCACGAGGCAGGATAGACGCATTTATCGAGGCCTTCGCGCTTCACCACCTCAATGCGCTGCTCGATCGTGCGGCCATGGCGAGCGAGCCATCCGCCAGGGCTTTTGACTGCACGCGTTTTGGGGCTGGGGAGCGCTGCAGCCATCCGGGCTGCCTCTGAAGCGGACAGGCGCGCGGCTGACTTGCCAAAATACCGTTCGGCTCCTGCGGTCGCGCCATAGGTGCCGATGCCGGTTTCTGCGACATTGAGATAGACCTCCATAATCCGGTGCTTGCCCCAGACATTCTCGATCCAGAAGGTGAACCACGCCTCCAGCCCTTTGCGCACATAACCCCCGCCCTGCCACAGGAAAACATTCTTAGCGGTCTGCTGCGTGATGGTGGATGCGCCGCGGATGCGCCCCTTGCCGGTTTCAGCGACGCGGGCATTGTTCTCGATCGCTTTTTCGATCGCTTCGGTGTCAAAGCCGGAATGCTCGCAGAACTTGGCATCCTCCGCCGCGATGACAGCGGCGACGAGATGGGGATCAACACTCTCCAGCGGCTCCCAATCCCGGGTTGCACCGTTTTCATCCATCAACATCGTCGCAGTGATGGGGACGGGGACGAAAGCGAAGAGGATGACAAGCGCAAGGCTGAGGCCGACGAACCAGAGGATGATCTGAGCGAGAATGCGGGCGATAAGCAGGACGGGGCGGCGCATGTTCGCTGTCATAATTCACAAGCCACTAGCCAGCAACGCGAAGGTCTTTAGAAACAATCGGGCAAACGATCTGGCGAACAAAGGGAACGTCTGATGCGCAGTGTCTGGGGCATCCATATGCCAAAAACAGTGGGTGATGCGCCCGTGCGCGATGGCTATGCGTGTATTGGTTGGCCGACTATGGGCGATATCTTCGCGATACCCAACGATAGAGACGCTTACAAAACCAAATTGCGCGAGGCCTATCCAGATAAGAAACTCGGCGCAATTCCTGTGGAAGCGGGCACCGTTTTTCGATTTGCTCAAGAGGTTGCTGTTGGCGATGTGATGGTGTTCCCGTCCAAGCATGATCGGCTTGTGAACATCGGCGAGGTTACAGGCAAGTCGTGGCATGACCCGGGCAATGAGCATGTTGGGGAGGATTACCCCAATTTTCTTGGAGTTGATTG
>JBCBOW010000440.1:0-2066 GCA_039821045.1 Pseudomonadota bacterium | reverse complement strand
AGCCGATTGAGCCATCCGTCTGACTTTGCATAGGGCTCGCTCGCACCGGTTTCGAGCATGTTCTGCCCCTCAAAATGGGAGCGTTCTCGATAAGAGGTGGCGGTTGCATGCACGAACAAGGCCTCGCCGCTGGCATAGGCATTGCCGACCGCCTCGAGCGCAGGGTGGATTGCAAAAAACCCATCGGCCTTGCGCGCGCTCGCGTATTCATCAAGCGAGCCCTTGCGCAAACCACTGAGCGCCCGATCGCCCATCGGCGCCAGCATAGCGAGGCCATCAGCGGCGCCGCGCTGAAGCACCACGAGAAGATTCTTGCTGCCCACCCCTTGCGCAAACGCCATGCGTGGCAGCGCTACGCCAGAAGCCCCCAGAGCAAGGGTGCTGGCGAGGATTGATCGACGCGTAATCGGTGTCTTCATGACGAATTACCTCCGCAGCATTTCAGGCGAGATAAGCAACAGGCCCAGCCCCTGGCGCCCGCTTTCGGCGCGCGAGAGCCAAGTTCGAGTGTTGTCAGAAAGCGCGCCGGGAAAGGCCGCCTCAGCGCGGCCGAGCACATCATCAGCGCGGGCGCTGCGCGCGATACGTTCTGATAGCTCGGCCCGGCGAAAGAGCGCATCCGGCCCGGCCCAGATTCCCTCGATATCATCATAACCTGCCGGCGATGGCGCGTGCCACGGCAATTGACCGATTTGCCTGAGAATACCAGAAAGTCGGCGATCGTTCATATTGTCGATGCGTGTAAGCCGCAGCATGGCGATGAACCACTCGTAGGGTTGGCGAAACTTCACCGGGCCCTCAACCCAGACTTCAGGGGCCGAGATGAGCGTTTGTGTGAGGCTCGACAGATCACCACCCGTTCTTTGAAAGTCCGTCTCCAAGCGATCCACGAGGCTTGTCGGAGGCGTATCTCCGGCGAAATGGCGGGCCAGTTTCGTGGCAATGAAACGGGCTGTCGCGGGATGCGTGGCAAGATCGTCGAGGATCGCGATCGCCTGGCGGGCGTCTGCTTGCGAATAGCGATTGCCAAGCACTTGGCGCGTCCCGGGCTCGTGGGCGACTGCAACAAACGCTGCGCCGCTCTTCTGCGGAGCGCTGAAGCGCTCAACCCTGGCGATACCTTGAACCGACCAGCCTGTGAGCGCGCGGGCAAACTCGGTCACATCAGCCTGAGTGTAGCCGCCATCAACGCCCAAAGTGTGCAGCTCGAGAATCTCCCGCGCGAGGTTTTCATTCAGCCCTCGCTCGCGACCGCCCGCTCTGCCTCGACGGCGCTGTTGCGATGGGGAATTGGGGCCGACTGACTGAAACTGGTCTAGATACAGCAGCATCGCTGGATGGAGCACGGCCGCTTTGAGCATATCGGAAAAGCGGCCGGAAATGTGCGGCCTGATCGCGCGAAACTCAAGATCTCCGACCAGATAATGCGTGCCCGGCTTTCGCGCAGAGACGCTGAAATGGTTTGACCAGAAGTGCACCAACCGTTCCGCAAACGGAGTGGGGCTTGTCACTGCAACGTTCGTTCTAAGCCCAACATCTGTGCTCAAGAACTGGCCGGCTTTTACGTAGGATTGGCGCACTTCAGGCGGAAGGCCATTGAATGGGTCTGCCGCTGTGTCGCTTTCCATCATCGGAGCCATTTGCGTGCTCTGCGGCGATGCATTCTGGCGTCGCTGGCGGCGCAATTGGCGAAGCATTTGCAAAATTTCACCCGGCTTGGCGGACATGTCAGCGCGGGCGGAAATCCCCGCGGGGGATGGATCGAAGCCATCGATTTGCGCCAGCAGATATCGCGCCGGGTCTGAAGGTGGCCGCTCACCATAGCGAAGACCATAGCCAAAGCGATTAAGGGCGATGCTGGGTTTGCTCATCCCGTATCTCCATAAGGCACACCGCGAGAAAACGCGGGCACGATACCCTGTCGATCATGGATAGAGACTTACCGCATGCCCATTTGTCTGTCATGTAACCGCCTGTCGCGAAGTGTCGCGACAGTTAGACCGGCGAAACGCGAGAAACGCCTGACAATTTTCAACAAGATCTGCGTCCAAATGGATCAAGCAGAT
>JBCBOW010000439.1:0-2086 GCA_039821045.1 Pseudomonadota bacterium | reverse complement strand
CGCCGATTGGAGCAACGTCCGCGTGATGCAGGCCCCGGCTGACGGCAGTTACATCGTCACTGACACCGCCCGCATGTTCATCGCGCCGTTCACAATGAACGCAGCCGATTGGCTTGAGCCGACGTGGGATGGCCTCTTCATGCAGATCGGACGCTTGGCCGATGCGATGATCACCGGCGGTTCCTCCTCCATCCGGACCACGGGCCAGTACCAAATGCGCATCGCCGGCGCCGCTGCGCGCAAGATGCTGGTGGGCGCTGCGGCGGACGAATGGGGTGTGCCGGCAAGCGAAATCGAGACCAAGGACAGCACCCTTTTCCACAAAGCTTCGGGCAAGTCCGCGCTCTACGCTGAGTTTGCGACCGCCGCAGCGGAGCAACCGCTCGATCACACGCCGAGCCTCAAATCGCCCGAGCAATATCGCCTGATCGGCAAGAGCAAGGCGCGGACCGATATTCCAAGCAAGGTCGATGGCACAGCCGTGTTTGGTATTGATGCGGCACCCGAAGGCCTCGATCTGGCGTACGCGGCAACTGTGCGCCCGCCGGTACCCGGTACGAAAGTCGCCAAGATGGACGCGACGCGGGCCAAGGAGATGCGCGGCGTCCTGCAGATTCTCAACATGGAAGACTTCGTCGCTGTCGTCGCGGAGAGCTATTGGCACGCACAGCAGGCGCTCAACACAGTTGAGATTGAATGGACCAAGTCCGAAAGCCCGATCCGCACAACCCAAGATCAGTTCGCCGCTTACACCAAGGCTATCGAAGAAGCGGGCGAAAGCGGCGGCAAGGAAGCGGCGGCCAAAGGCAATTTCGCTGACGCCTATTCCAGCGCTGCGACCACCCTGCAAGCCGAATACAAGGTTCCCTATCTGGCGCATGCGCCCATGGAGCCGATCAATTGCACTGCATCAGTCAAAGACGGCCAATGCGATGTGTGGACGAGCACGCAGGTTCCGCTTGCGGTTCGAACGGCGGTTTCCGATAGCCTTGGCGTTTCCAAGGATGATGTGAAAATCCACCATCCCTATCTGGGCGGATCGTTCGGGCGTCGTCTGGAAGCGGTCTATGCGGTGATGGCTGCGCGTACAGCTCAGGCGACAGGCTATCCGATCAAGATGATTTGGAGCCGCGAAGAAGACACACAAAAAGCGCTCTATCGTCCAGCAGAGCTCAGCCGTTTTCGCGGTGGGCTTGATGCGAGCGGCAAGCTGGTCGCTTACGACAATGTCTTCACCCAGCGCGATGATCCTGCCGAAGCGAGCGTGCCGGGGATTTACTCCATTCCCAACACCAGCGTCCGGGTGGCAGAGGCGCCGCGTCATTTGCCGTTTGCCGCGTGGCGTTCGGTCGATCACTCGCAACACGGATGGTTCATCGAGAGCTTCGTAGACGAGGCTGCGCATGCGGCGGGCGCTGACCCTGTCGAATATCGCCTGGCGATGCTCAGCGAAGCGCCGCGCCACGCCGCCGTGCTCAAAAAGGTCGCCGAGATGAGCGATTGGGGCGCTGCGATGGGCGAGGGCCGCGCAAAGGGCGTCGCGATCGTTGAGAGCTTTGGCACCATTGTCGCGCAAGTGATCGAAGTCGATATGACGAGCGGCAAACCGAAGATGACCGGCATCTGGGCCGCAGCTGATGCGGGCTATGTCGTCAATCCTGATGGCTTCACCAACCAGATCGAAGGCGGGATCATTTTTGGTCTCACAGCCGCGATGTATGGCGAACTGGACCTTGCAGATGGCGCTATCGTTCAAAGCAACTTTCATGATTACAAGATGTTGCGCATGAACGAGACGCCACCGATCAAGACCGCGATCATCAATTCGGGCATTGTGCCGATTGGCGGTGCGGGCGAGCCGGGGCTGCCGCCCGCCGCGCCAGCTCTGACGAACGCGATCTTTGCTGCAACAGGCAATCGCTTGCGTGAGTTGCCGATTGCCAAGCAGTTCGCTTAAACGCGTCCAAAGCATGAGGGGAAATGTGATGCGTCATCGCGCCATTTTTGGCGCCGCCGCGCTGACTGTAATGGTCGCTGCGTGCGGCGCAAATGAAGAGCCGCCCAAGGTCGTCGAGCAGATTGTTGT
>JBCBOW010000438.1:0-2097 GCA_039821045.1 Pseudomonadota bacterium | reverse complement strand
CGGGCCCCGTCCTCGCGTGTCTCGATTATCAATCCCGCCCATTCGAGCGGTCGCAGCACGCAAGACGAGAACGCGGCCATCTCTCGCCATCCCGCAGTGTGCCAATCTTCAGGCTCACCATAGAAGGTTTCAAACAAGGCTGCCTCGGTCGTGCCGTGATCGGCCTCTGCGTTAATCACGTTCATCCAAACGTCCCATTTTCCGAAGGGACGGTCGGAAAAGCGCCCATAAGATGCGTGGTCGATCTGAAACAAAAAGTACGGGATCAACTCGGCAAACAGTCGGCTTGGGTCTTGCGACAGATCTGCGCCTTGCTTGGTCAGCCTAAACTCACCCTTGAAGTGCCGTCCCAGGCGCAGCGATATCAGCAGAAAATGGAGAACCTCGAGTGGGGGGAACTCGTACTCGTTGACTACCTTGTTGTAGCGAAACATCTCAGCGGCGCTCATCCCCGGCCAATCAAAATGCTCAACAGCCCAGCGCACAAAGACGCGCTTGAAGGCCTTCGTTTTGGTCAAGCCGATCGATCCGTGCTCTTGCGCATATCGCATGGACAGTAGAGCGCCCCTCAGCAGCGGTGAATGTGCGAGGTCGGGATGGTCCGTGGCGAGGGTGCGGAATTCGATCATGACGGGATGCTGGCACACGGTGATCCGCCGCGTCGCAATCAAAGGTAAGCCCGCGCATCGGGCCCTCTTCGAAATCGCGGAAATGGCGCTCTCAGGCAAGGCGCAAAAGCTCGCCAGCAATGACTCGACCCTCGAGCACATCATCGCCAAACCGCGTGACCGGATGGTCAAGCGGCGCTTGTGTCACCGTTCAAAACCTTCTCAATTTGCTCGAACAGATCGCCCTGTTGATCCTCGCGCAGCCGCTTGCGGATCAACGGCGCGGCGAGGAACTGATCTTGGAAGATCCGCAATTGCTTGAGCGAGGCCTCACGGACCCGGAGCATCGGATGCGCCCGGGTTTGGATAAGCCCCTCTCCTTTGACCGTGAGACCATCTGCCTCGAGCACCTCATTGCATTGGAGATACTCGGCCCAGGCTTGGCACCCCATCTGAAACGCCGCCTCATCGCGACCGATCTTGAACAAGCCCTCATCGATCAGAGAGGCGATCATCTGGCGCCAGAGCGCGCGACCCGCCGGCGGAAGCGAGAGCGGCTCGCGCGGATAGCGATCGGGGAGGCCGAGGCTTCGAACGTTGTCACTTTGCAACATGCCCTCCCATGGTTTTAGTTTTCAAACTGCCGGCGGGGAAAGGAAAGGAGGGTGCGGCGGTCTCCACCACTTTTGAGGGATTTTTCACCCCACCCCCGGCTTGCGGCGCACCTCGCCCGGTCTTGCAAATGTGCTGTCTTCCGTCGCGGTTTTCCTGCTGTGACAAATTTTGCAGAGCGCTTGCCAATTCGTCGGATCAAAGAACTTCGCCCGGTCAGCGCCGGCGCGCTCGATGTGATCGACCTCCTCGCTCGCGACATAGAGCGGGGGATCCTGAGCGAGACAGATCTCGCAATAGGGATGCTCAGCGCGATATCGGCGGCTAAGCTCAGTCCAGCGGCGCGAGCGGATCAGTTTGCGGGCCTCCTCATCGCGCCGACCTGCATCGATCGCGGCCTTACGCGCCCGCTCGCTCTTTTCGCGCTCGCGTTTATGCGTCGCACAATGGCGCTCGCCTTGTAGCGCGATCGCCTGACAACCGCGCGCCGCACATATCTGGCGCATGTTCGAGCCTTGATCTGATTTTCTTGGAAAGCGAGATGGAAAGCCGATGCTTGAGCGCCAGCGATGCGCCGGAAATGAAAAGCGCCCGGGATCTCCTGATCCGGGCGCAACTTCCGACCTTGCCTAGGTGCATACCTTTATCGACTCTAAGCCGTCAAGCGCAAATATCGCTCACGGTGAAACATCGTGAGACCAGCCACCGGCAAAAGCCGCGTCACGGCCGTTGAAAGCGTGCGCAAGATCATCGAGGAGCGCACCGAATGCCGCTTGCAATTTCGATCGATTGCCGCCGTTAGCATACCACCGATGGAATTTGAGCACCGCGCTCAAAGAATGCCCCGAGATGCATACCAGATCGAGCAAATCCCGCG
>JBCBOW010000437.1:0-2116 GCA_039821045.1 Pseudomonadota bacterium | reverse complement strand
CCAGGTTTTCTGGTACAAGCGCACTGGCAAACGTGTCTTTCGCATGGCGCCCATTCACCACCATTTTGAGCAGCTCGGCTGGAGCGAGAGCAAGGTTGTGATCCGTTTCTGGATTATCGCGATCGTGCTCGCTCTGATGGGGCTGGCAACGCTCAAGCTTAGGTAAGGAGCACAAAGGGGGACGCATGATCACCGCCAGCGCCTTTGCCGGACAACGCTATGCCGTGCTGGGCCTGGCGCGTTCCGGGGCGGCGGCGGCGCGCTCGCTGATCGCAAGCGGCGCGCATGTGACCGTGTGGGACAGGCAGGATATCGCGCGTGAGCCGTTTGCAGGCAAATGCGACATCGCCGATCCTCTCGAGATGGATTTGAGCGGGTTTGACGGCATCGTGGTTTCGCCCGGTGTTCCGCTCAACACGCACCCGATCGCCCCGCATGCGGCAAGCTTTGGCGTTAAAGTGATCGGCGATATCGAATTGTTCGCGCTCGCAAGGCCTGAGCTGCTACCGCACAAGGTGGTTGGCATCACAGGGACCAATGGCAAATCGACCACTGTCGCCTTGGTGCACCATATCCTTGAGATGGCGGGTCTGCCCAGCGTCCTTGGCGGCAATATTGGCGAGCCGATCATGGCGCAGGAGCCGCTCGCGCCGAATGAAAACGGTGCCGGGGTCTATGTCCTCGAATTGTCGAGCTATCAGATTGATCTTACCTTCAATCTCGATTGCGACGTCGCCGCGCTGACCAATATCACGCCCGATCATTTGGACCGCTACGATGGGTTTGACGCTTATGCCGCCTCAAAGGCGCGGCTGTTTGCAATGCAATCGGGGCGCAATCTGGCGGTGTTTGGTTCACTCGAAGCGCCGTCCTCAGGCATTTACCGCGCCGAACAAGGCCGCCGGGTCGAAGGGCGCGGGATGCCTGCTGATCTGGAGAGCCTGTGCGACCTTCAGTCTGAGTGGCCAACCTTGCAGGGGCCACACAATCTTGAGAATGTGGCGATTGCCGTTGCGATTGTTGAAGAGCTGGGCGTGAAACCTTCGCAATGGCGCCACGCTTTGCCGCGCTTTCGCAACCTGCCGCATCGCATGGAGCGGGTCTGCGTTGAAGACGGGGTTACCTTCATCAACGATAGCAAGGCGACCAACACCGCATCGACGGCACCTGCGTTGGCGGCCTTTCCGCCCGACCCTGAGGTGCGAGAAGGCGCGCCGCGGGTTCACTGGATTGTCGGTGGGCTCGCGAAAGAAGACGGGCTGGGCGAATGCCAAACGCAGCTGGGCAATGTCGCGGCGGCATACACCGTGGGCGAAGCAGGCCCGCGCTTTGCCGAATTGCTGGGGCCGCTGGTGCCAAGCGTGGAGCGCTGCGAGCTTGTTTCAGAAGCGGTGCGCCGCGCGCGTGAAAACGCAGCCAGCGGGGATATCATCCTGTTTTCGCCCGCTTGCGCCAGTTTTGATCAGTTTCGCGATTACGAGAAGCGCGGCGAGCATTTCCGCCAGCTTGTTGGTGTGATGGCGGAATGCGATGATTGTTCGCCCGCCGCGTATTTCAAGGATCAGGCGGCATGAGCAACCTTGCAACAGGAACGCCTTCGGCAGCGTTTCATGCGCCTGTGCCCGCGCGGCTTGCGTGGCGTGATCATGTGCGCATTTGGTGGCGCGAGCTCGATAAAGGCCTGTTGACGCTTATCATTCTGCTGATGCTCGCAGGCACAGCCGCTGTGCTTGCCGCCTCGCCTGCCACAGCCGAGCAATTGTCCACGCGTGAGGTGACGCTCGATCCGTTCCTGTTCTTTCGCAAACACCTCATTTTCCAAGTGGCGGCGCTGTGTTTGATGCTCGCGGTTTCCTTCGCGAGCCGCGAGGATGCGCGCCGGCTGGGCATTCTTGCCGCTTGCGTGATGCTGGTGCTGCTCTTCCTTGTGCCGCTGATCGGATTTGAGAAGAAGGGCGCAACCCGCTGGCTCAATGTCGGCATGAGCTTGCAGCCCAGCGAGTTTCTAAAGCCCGGATTTGCGGTAGCGCTCGCCTGGATTTTGAGCTGGCGGCTGCGCGATCCGCATTTGCCCGTTCTGCTTTATGCAAGCGCGATCACCGCGCTGATCGCGGCG
>JBCBOW010000436.1:0-2118 GCA_039821045.1 Pseudomonadota bacterium | reverse complement strand
CAAACGTTGCCAGCATGGATCTTGGCGAAGGGGAGCGCGCCATTCTCGCCACGGGGCGCTTGGACACATTTCGCGCATGTTACGGCGCGCGGGCGTTTGACGACAATGGCGATCTCGCGATTGATGCGGTGGCGGCGGATACGCTCGATGTATGCTCGGGAGACACGGTATGGAGCGTCGCGCGATGAGCCCCACGATGACCAATCTGCGCGAAATCAATTTTGACGGCATTGTCGGCCCGAGCCACAATTATGCCGGGCTCAGCCTCGGCAATATTGCCAGCGCCAGCCACAAGGGCGATCCCTCTTACCCGCGCGCGGCTGCCTTGCAGGGTGTGGCGAAGATGCGAGGCAATCTGGCCCGGCTTGGAGTTCAAGGCTTTCTGCTACCCTTGCCCCGCCCCAACACCGCGCTCCAAACGCAGCTTGCCTTGGATGAGACGGCCCCGCCACAGCTGCTTGCGGCAACGTGGTCCGCCTCAAGCATGTGGACCGCGAATGCGGCAACGGTATCGCCTGCGCCCGACACTGCGGACGGCAAATGCCACCTGACACCGGCAAACCTCATCACCATGCTCCATCGCGCACAAGAATGGCCGCAAACCAAGCGCATGCTCGAAGTGGCGTTCGGCGACCGCGACCATTTCACCGTGCATGACATCGCGCCGCCAACCTTTGGCGATGAAGGCGCGGCCAATCACATGCGCTTTTGCGAGGGCCATCACGGCGCGGGGGTCGAGGCCTTTGTCTATGGCCGTCCGGGCGGCAAGTTCCCCGCGCGCCAGCATGAGCAAGCCAGCCGTCTTGTCGCGCGCGCGCATGGGCTTGACCCGGCCCGGTGCGTCTTCATCGAGCAAAACCCGGCCGCTATCGAGGCAGGCGCGTTTCATAACGATGTCGTCTCGGTGGCGAACGAAAGCGTGCTCTTCACTCATGCCGAGGCATTCGCAGACCAAGCGGGCGCTTATGAAGCGATCCGCGCGGCCTTCCCCGCGCTTCAGGTGGTCGAAGTGCCCAGCGATGCTGTCAGCCTCGAAGAAGCGATCCGCACCTATCTCTTCAATGCGCAGCTGATCACCTTGCCCGATGGTTCGATGGCGCTGATCGTCCCGGAGGAATGCCGCGAGAGCGCGAGCGTGTGGTCCTATTGCGAGGGCCTGATGGCGAGCAACGGTCCCATTCGCGAAGTCATCCCGGTCGATGTGAGGCAGTCGATGGCGAATGGCGGGGGCCCCGCTTGCCTGCGTCTGCGCGTCGTATGCGATCCGGAGACGGTTGATCCGCGTTTCCTACTCGATGAGGCAAAGGCGGACATGCTCGAAAAGGTGATCAGCGAGACCTGGCCTGAGCAAATCGATCCTATTGACCTGGGCAGCGAGGCGCTGAGCCAGTCTGTGATCGCCGCACGTTATGCACTGCTCGACGCATTGGGTCTCCAAGAACTTCGTTAACGCGTTTGCGCTTCGGCGTCGGCTGAGCTTACACTCGCGTCTGAATTAACCATCGCAATCCGTGAGTCTGTGAGGTTGGCACAGGGATTGCTTTTCAAGAGGTTAAAGGAGGGCGGATGCTTCGTAGAATTGCCAGATTGTTTGTGATCAAGAACCGACTGGAAGCGTTCGTGATCATTTATGCTCTGGCGCTCGGGGCGACTTCGCGCGGCGCAGCCTATCTTGAGCAATATCCCGGCATCGGGGGGCAGCTGTTGTTTCTCGCGGCAACAGGCGCGGTCTTCTTGGCAGGAGCCGCCATCCTGGATGGGCTCAAGGCCCAGAAGGAATTGGCCGAATTGAAGGCCGCAGCAGACGAGGCGGGTGCTTAAGGCAGCCGCGTTGCTAAGGCCGCCTCGGAATTCCTGAGCGGCAGCTTTTTGGCGATCATATTGCCATTCTCGTGACAACTTGGCCGGAGCGCCAAGTCATCCGCATCGCTCACTCGATGGGTCACCTGTTTGCGGCGACGATCGATCCTCCCGCCAACCCATTGAGCTTCGAGACGCGGGATTCGGACAATGCACCGGCCGGGCTCGTCATCATAAGAGCGGCGAAGCCGGCAATCGAAAGAAACGAGGTCCGCAAGAGAGCGGCTCGCAGAGCGCGTATCCAGCGACGTCGCAATG
>JBCBOW010000435.1:0-2130 GCA_039821045.1 Pseudomonadota bacterium | reverse complement strand
GCGCAAATCCCGCCTGCGATCACGGCGCTGTGCGAACAATATGCGCTCAAAGCCCATGCCGCGCTCGGCTGCCACGGCACCAGCCGCACGGATTTTCGCTGGGATGATGAGCTGGGCGAGGAGGGCCTGTTTGTCCTCGAAACCAACACCCAGCCGGGCATGACCCCCTTGAGCCTTGTCCCAGAGCAAGCCCGCCACGCTGGCATCGATTACGCCGAGCTGGTCGATCTGCTGGTGAAAGATGCGCTCAGGAGGCATTCAGCGCTCCGCACCGATAACCCGGCGGCGGAGGCTGCGCATGGCTAAGATCAAACGGTCAGCAAACAAGGGCGTGCGCCGCGCGGCGCAATCGCAAAGCCGCGCCGCTGGCGCGCGCAAGGCTAAGGCGAAAACGACCAGCCTGCTCGATCGCGCGATGGGGCTTTTGCCCTTTAGCGAGGATCAGTGGGACAAGGTCTTCATGGCGCTCATCTTCGTGGCGCTGCTGAGCGTTACCTTTGTGATCGCCAATCTGGCCGGCGTGCCTGCCATGGCTCGCGCCGAAGTCGCGCGGCTTGCTTCGGTTAATGGGTTTGAGGTGCGGGTGGTCAAAGTCTCAGGCACGGTGCGCATGGATGAGGCCGAAGTGTATGCGCGCGCTTTGGCGCAACGCGATAGGCCGATGCCGCTCGTTGATATCGAGGCCTTGCGCGCCGAGATCGAAGAGCTGCCTTGGGTGGAAGAAGCGCGGGTTTCGGTTCAGCTGCCAGAGACGCTTTCGATCAACATTGTTGAGCGGGTACCGCATGCTGTGCTCGAGAAGCCCGATCATCTGGTGCAGATCGATGTTGATGGCCATGAGCTTGCGCCCATCTCAACCGAAGCGGCAGAGGGAATGTTGCGTGTTTCTGGGCCCGGCGCCGCGCGGCAGATGCGCGCGCTTGATACGCTGCTCGCCGCTGCCCCTGCGCTTGCGCTGGACAGCATGATTGTGGCCGCGGAATGGGTTGGCAATCGCCGCTGGGATCTGACCTTCAAGACCGGGCAAGTGCTCGTGCTGCCTGAAGGCGAAGACGAAGCGGCGAGCGCGCTTGTCAAGTTCGCCAATCTCGATGGGCAAAACCGCTTGATCGGCGGCAAGGTCGCAAGCTTCGATATGCGCGACCCGCCGCGGATTTACATGCGCGTGCCCGGGCGCAGCGAGCGGGTCGAATTGGCCAGCGGGAGCGCGCAATAATGCCGGCGATGCTGAGCAAGACGGCCAAGGCGAAAGCGCTTAAGCCCAAAGCGTCTGGCCCTAAAGCATCGGGCAGGGCGTCTGGCAAAGCGTCAGGCAAACCTGGGGGTGCGCCGCGCGCGCGGCTCGCAAAGACTTATGGCGCGGTGAACATCGGCTCATTCCGCATCTCGGCCATGATCATGGGCGAAACCGAGACGGGCGAATTGATCGTGCTCGGATCGGGCCACCGCGCCAGCCAGGGCATCAAGCGCGGCTATGTGACAGACATGAAAGCGGCGACGCACGCAATCCGTGATGCCGTCGAGCGCGCCGAACAAAATGCGCAAGTGCCCGTGCAAAGTGTTTGGGTCGCGTGTGCAGGCGCTGGGCTGACCAGCGATGTGATGTGGAACGAGGTCGAGATCGGCGGGCGCCGGATCGAAGAGGATGACATCGAGCATCTCCTCGTGTTGGCGCGCGACGCGATCCAGCCGATGGGCCGCGAAGTGCTCCATGCAAGCCCCGCGCATTACACGCTTGATGGCGCGCACGGTGTTGCCGACCCGCGCGGCCTTCATGCCGAGCGTCTGGGCGTGCATGTGCACGTGACGCTGGCTGATGGCGCGCCGATGCGAAACCTGCGCGAAGCGGTTCACAGCGCGCATCTGCAAGTCGAGGATGTGGTCGCAGCGCCGCTCGCTTCGGCTTACGCCTGCCTCTCGGAAGAGGAGCGCGACCTGGGCGTTGCGCTGGTTGAGATCGGCGCTGATGTGACCAATGTCTCGGTGTTTGCAGGCGGCATGCTGCTTGGCCTTCGCGCGGTGCCGATGGGCAGCGGCGAGATCACCGATGCGATCGCATCGAGCTTTGGCATTCGCCGTTTTCAAGCCGAACGCCTCAAATGCGTTGCGGGCTCCGCCATTGCGAGCCCC
>JBCBOW010000434.1:0-2132 GCA_039821045.1 Pseudomonadota bacterium | reverse complement strand
GCTGTGGCGGAATTGGCGCAAGCGCGCGGGGCGGCGATGGCGAGCGTGGCGCTTGCGTGGCATTTCACCAAGCCTGCGATGTCCGCCTGATCGGCCGCGTCATCATCCTTGTAGAGCGCTTTGCCCACCCCATCGGTCTCAGAGCGCACCGTGTTCTGGCCAAAGGGACGCGTCAGCCGGCCGCGCGCGAGCGGGCTCCACGGGATCACGCCCACGCCCTCATCCTCACACAGGGGCAGCATTTCGCGCTCTTCCTCGCGATAGAGCAGGTTCAACTGGTTCTGCATCGATATGAACGGTGTCCAGCCATTAGCCCGCGCGGTCTCCTGCGCTTTGGCAAACTGCCAGGCCCACATGGAGGAAGCGCCTATATAGCGCGCTTTGCCCGCCTTCACGATGTCGTGCAGCGCTTCCATCGTCTCTTCGATCGGTGTTTCAGCATCCCAGCGGTGGATCTGGAACAGATCGATATAGTCCATGCCGAGCCGTGCTAGACTGTCATCGACCGCTTGCATCAGGCTTTTGCGCGAAAGGCCGCCGGTGTTGGGCGCGTTGCGCCAGGGGATGAAGGCTTTGGTGGCAAGGACGATCTCATCGCGGTTGGCCATCTCTTTGAGCAGCTTGCCGGTGATCTCCTCTGAAGTGCCGCCCGAATAGCCATTGGCGGTGTCAAAGAAGTTGATCCCCGCTTCCAGCGCTGCGCGGAAGAACGGGCGGCTTTCCTCTTCGCCGAGCAGCCAATCGCCATGCCATCCCTTCGAGGTGTCCCCATAAGACATGCATCCCAGGCACAGCTGCGAGACGGAGAGGCCCGAGGCCCCGAGGCGGGTGAATTGCATCTCTATATCCTCCGTTCGTCGCACGTAGAGAACGTGTGACACACCTGGCACACTGTCCTAGCGCAAAAAATCCCGCTTCGGGCAAAGGCTGACCAACAGGCCGGTGCCTTTCCCGATTTGCGCGCGGCTAAAGCTCTTTTGATCCCGTTCATCACCATCGCACAGTGCCACGGTGTGGCACCAGTAGGAAAGCGATACCGAGCCCGCCCGCGCCTTCAGCTCAGCGTCAGCCCACCATCGACGACCAGCGTCTGCCCGGTCATGTAGGAGGCGAGCGGCGAGGCGAGAAACAGCGCTGCGCCCGCCATCTCGCTCGGCCTGCCCGGGCGGCGCATCGGGATGGCCTTGAGCATCGCATCCAGCCGCTCGGTGTGCTCGGTCATGATTGCGGTCATCTTGGTCGGGACGAGACCCGGCGCGATGCCGTTGACGCGGATCTGATCGCGCGCCCAAGCCTCGCCCAAACTCTTCACCAGGCTCGCCGCGCCGGCCTTCGATGCCGCATAGGCAGGCTGGCCGATAACGGCCTGAAACGCGGCAACCGAGCTCACCACGATCATCGTCCCGCCCCGCTCTTTAAGGCCAGCATGAAAAGCGCGCGCGACATCCATCACCGAATTGAGATTGACGTCGATCACCTGATCCCAGCCCTCGCGGGTGAACTCTTGTCTGCCATAGCGCACGATGCCCTGGCTCTGGATGAGGATGTCCAGAGCGCCGATGGCCTCGGCCAAAGCAAACGGCCCGTCGCGGTCGGTCACGTCGAGCTGGTGATAGGTCAGCCCGGTGAAATCGCTGTCTTCCGCCTCAAGATAGTCGCCCTCATCAGGCCGCGTGCCCGTGACCGAAACACTCGCGCCGCGCTCCGCAAAGCTCCGTGCGATGGCATTGCCAATGCCGCTGGAGCCGCCGATGACAAGGACGCGCTTGCCGGTGAAGTCGAGGGGGTTGGTCATGGATTGCTCTCCGCTGCCACCCACTCAAGAGCGTGATGAGCGAATAGTAAAGCCGTTTCTCCTGGCGAAAAGACTGTCGGCTATTGGAACGTCGCTCTGGCCTCGCTTACGTCCGCGTTTGGGGGTGAAAGCGGACACTTGATTAGCCAGTCAATCCCGCACGTTCTTTTGGTTTGGTCACGCCTAGCTCGCCAAATTTGGACCGCCTAAATCCCCATCCATCCCGCGTCACTTTGAGATAGATCGCAGGCAACACGAGCATATTGAGGACGGTTGAACTGGTCAGGCCGCAAAGGATCACAATCGCCATTGGTGCCTGTATCTCACTCCCCGGTTG
>JBCBOW010000433.1:0-2141 GCA_039821045.1 Pseudomonadota bacterium | reverse complement strand
GGCAATATCGATTATGACCGCGTGATCGCCACGCCGGACATGATGGGTGTGGTCGGCCGCTTGGGTAAGCTGCTTGGCCCCAAAGGCCTGATGCCGAACCCCAAGCTTGGCACGGTGACCCCGAATGTCGAGCAAGCGGTCAAGGATGCCAAGGGCGGCCAGGTTGAATTCCGCGTTGAAAAGCAGGGCATCATCCACTCCGGGATCGGCAAGCTTTCGTTCTCAGACGATGCGCTGAAAGCCAATTTCGATGCGATCACGCAGGCTGTCGTGAAGGCCAAGCCGTCAGGCGCGAAGGGCAAGTATGTCCAGAAGATCTCGATCACCTCGACCATGGGTCCTGGGCTCAAGATTGACACGGCGCTTGTCGAAGGCGCCTAAGGCGCTTAGCGGGGCAAAACCGCTTTCCTACTCGTGCAAAGCAATGCCAAAGGGGTCGGGAGCCATGCGCTTCCGGCCCCTTTCGCGTGGGGCATCGAGAGCTGGGCGCGCACGGGGCGAAAAGATCAAACGAGAGGCACGGCGTAACTTTCGGTGAGACTTCGGCGAAATGCAGTCAGTCTTCGTCAATCAGACCAAGGCGTGATTGAAATTCGCCCCCGGAGTCCTCATGTTCCAACCAGCAGTTCAGGAAAACCCCGTATCTCTGAACGCCAAAGTTCCCGCTGATCTGTTCGAAGGAGACACCATGCTGGATCCCAAGTGGTTTGTAATCGGTGTCGCGCTTGGCGCGGCGGCGCTTGCGGCCAATTATGATATGGGTCTGGGCATGGCGGCTGGCGTGGTGCTGGCGATTCTGGGCGGCATATACCTTTGGGTCCGCATCAATCTTGCGATCGGGCAAGGGCAGCCGGGCTCCAATCGTGCGCAGCTCGCGCGCCGTATTCAGACACTGGGCAACAATCGCCGCGAAGCGCAAGCCAAAGAACTAGGCGCGCAGAGCCGATCGGAGCGCGCCAAGCGCACCTGAGCGCTGAGCCAAAGCTTTTGCCCCTGAGACAGCCGCGTCAAATCCTGCGCGGGCCTTGACCAGAGCGCGGTTGGCCACTGTGGGCTCAAGCAGAGAGAAGCTCGCGCAGGGTGTCTGATGGGTGCCAAACATCGCCTTGTGCGCGCCATCGCCTTGGGTGAAGTCAAAGTAGCGATAGCGCGCTTCTGCAAAGAGCCGCTCGAGCGCGTCCATCTGCAGCACCGTGCCCGGTGAGAGCCGCGCCCAATCGGGATCGTATCCGAGATGAGCGTAGACCACCGTCTGCCCGTGGATCGGGAGCGCCAGATAGGCGATGGGCGCACCATCCGCCGCCCTCTTAGTCGCAGCGCCCGCGTACAGAAGGAATGCGCGCATACGGTCCTGTTCAGCCAGACCCATGAATGCAACACGCTCGGCAGCACTGTCTGGAAGCCCCGCATCAAGCAGCCGCGCCTGGTAGGTCCGCGCGGACAGCGGGAGCGCTGCATCGAGGAAGCGCTCGATCTCAGCCGGAGTGCGGTGCTCGGTGACATGATACGCGCCGCCTGCATCCTTGGCGAGCTTGCGCGCCTTGCGCCGCAGCGTCGAGCGGGTCTTGCCCGAGAAGCGCGCGAGGTAGGCTTCAAAGCTCTCGCCCGCCATCGCGATGTAGTGGCGCGGATAGTCCTGACGCGCACCGATGAGATGGTCGGGGAAGCGCTCGATGATCGCCGGGATCGCAGACTGCGGCGCAGAGAGCACTTGCAGCCCATCGCGATCAGGCGTGGGAGGCGCAAGAGCGGCGTGGGTCTGATGCGCGAGCACGTCTTCGAGGCCAAATGACCAACGCGCAAGCCGGCGCTTGACCGACAAGAGCCGGCGCGATCCGAGCGTGAAGTCTATGCTTGGGCGCGGGTGCATCATTTCACGCTTTCCTACAGCGCACCGTACAGCGTATTAGACAAAGCCTGTTCGGCATAACGCTGGCCTGTGCGCCACAATTTGGGCTCAAGCGGCGTGCTTGGCGTGGCGGCCGCGGCGACGCGCGGCGGATTTGTGCGATAGCAGCCGGTGGTCACACCCGGTGTCTCGCTCAGCGCGCGGCACAGCCCGTCAAAGCGGCGCTGAACGATCCGGTTGGCGCGCTGGGTTCGGCGGTTGATGAGCTCAAAGGAGTGGCTCACCAGCGTGA
>JBCBOW010000432.1:0-2160 GCA_039821045.1 Pseudomonadota bacterium | reverse complement strand
TCGGCACCTGGTTTGTCCTGGTGTTTCTCTCAGGGGTGACTTTGCCAAGGCTCGGCGCGCTTGTTGCGGGCGGGATCGGCGCGCTCACTCTCGTTTATTTCACCTATGAAAACGGGCGCAACCGCATCGATGCGTTTCTCTCAGGCGGCACCGCCTATGATCAAGTTGATCTGGCGCATAAGACGCTCACCAATGGCGGCTGGTTCGGTAATGGGCTGTGGCTTGGCTATCGCAAAAACAGCCTGCCTGAAGCGCACACCGACTACATTTTCTCGGTGATCGGCGAAGAGGGCGGGCTGATCGCCATGCGCGCTGGTGGCCGCGCTTTACCTCGCGATCATCGTGCGGGTGCTGCTGCGCATGGCGAATGAGGACAATCTGTTTGTGCTGCTCGCGGGATCGGCGCTGATCGCGCAATTTGGTGGGCAGGCCTTCATCAACATGATGGTGAACCTTAAGCTGTTTCCTTCAACCGGGATGACACTGCCCTTGATCAGCTATGGCGGATCATCGACACTGGCGATTGCCTTCACGCTTGGGCTATTGCTGGCGATCACCCGGAGAAACCCGTTCCTTGAGCGCGAAACCCCGGGGCTTAATGATCTGATCGAGCGAAAGACAACGCCGCGCAAGGAGAGCCGCGCATGAACAGCGAAACCCCGCAGAGCCTCGCCAAGGGCGCGAGTCGGCATTTCGTGCTCGCCGCTGGGGGGACCGGCGGTCACCTCATTCCTGCTTTCGCGCTGGCAACCGAGCTTGACGCGCGCGGGCATCACGTTGCGCTCATCACTGATGAGCGCGGCGCAAACATTCCGGGCAAGCCTGAGTTTCTAACCGCGCATGTTCTTCCCGCCGGGCGCTTTGGCAAGAACCCGCTGAAATGGCCCTCGGGGATCAGCGCGGTTCTGCAAGGGCGCTCCATGTCTGCGCCTGTTTGAGACCTTTGAGCCCAGCGCGGTTGTCGGCTTTGGTGGCTATCCTGCCTTGCCCGCGCTCCTCGCGGCAACGAGCGCGAAAGTGCCCAGCGTAATCCATGAACAAAACGCCGTGCTCGGGCGGGTCAACCGCTTGCTTGCCGGGCGGGTTGCGGCGATTGCGACCTCCTATCCCGATGTGGCGCGGCTCAAGCCCAAATTCGCGCATAAGACTCACCTGGTCGGCAATCCGGTGCGCGAAGAGGTGCTGGCGCTGCGCGATCAGGATTTTCCCGCGCTCACCGAAGACAGCCTGCTGCGCGTCCTCATCACCGGAGGATCGCAGGGCGCCAGTGTGCTGAGCCAAGTGGTGCCCGATGGCTTGGCGATGCTGCCGCCGGCCTTGCGCAGCCGACTGCAAGTGACCCAGCAATGCCGCTCTGAAGATGTGGACACCGTGCGCGATCGCTATGCGAGCCACGACATCCCGGCTGAGCTTGGCACCTATTTTGAAGACATGCACGAGCGGCTGGCGGACACGCATCTGTTTATCGGGCGCGCGGGCGCTTCGACCATTGCGGAGCTGACCGCGGTGGGGCGCCCCGGCATCCTTGTGCCGCTGCCGATTGCAACCGACGACCATCAGGCCGCCAACACCCGCGAAATCGCCAAAGCGGGCGGCGCGCGAATGATCCGGCAAGACAATTTCACATCCAAGGAACTCGCCAAGCAAATCCAGGCCATGGCGCTCAAGCCCGAGACGCTCGCCAACGCTGCGCATGGCGCGTGGAATTGCGGGCGCCCGGATGCGGCAAAAGACCTCGCTGACCTTATCGAAACGCTGGGTGGCATCGATCTGATGGACGTTATCCGCGTGGGCGAAAGTGTGCCCGCTCAAGCCCAAACCGCGACCGCGCCCAAGCCCGCGACCAAAGCCGCTGCCAAAGACAAAGCCGGGGAACCCGCTGCGTAATGAAGGGTGTGGGGACGGATATCGGGGTCATTCACTTCGTGGGCATTGGCGGCATTGGCATGTCGGGCATTGCCGAGGTGATGCACAATCTGGGCTACACGGTGCAGGGCTCTGACATCGCTGAAGGACCCAGCGTTGAGCGGTTGCGCGCGCGCGGCATTTCGGTGCGCATTGGCCATGCGAAAGAGAATGTCGAAGGCGCCGCCGTTGTGGTCACTTCCACCGCCGTGCGCCGGACCAACCCTGAAGTCGCCGCGGCGCTGGAAAACCGCA
>JBCBOW010000431.1:0-2161 GCA_039821045.1 Pseudomonadota bacterium | reverse complement strand
GTCCACCGCGCTCGCGCTGCTGATTGTGGTCGGCATCGCGCTGATGATGAAACTGGTCGGGCTTTCACCCGCGCTTGGCGCCTTCATGGCCGGTGTGGTTCTCGCCTCCTCGGAATTTCGCCATCAGCTGGAAAGCGACATCGCGCCATTCAAAGGTTTGTTGCTTGGCCTCTTCTTTATAACGGTCGGGGCGGCTATCAATTTTGCTACCTTGTTCGACCAGTTCTTCACAGTCATCGGGCTTGCCCTTGCGATAATCATAATCAAGGGCGGAATTCTCTACATCCTTGGGCGGATCTTCGGCCTCAGAGGGCGCAATCTTTGGCTGTTTACCTTGTCGCTCGCCCAGGCCGGTGAGTTTGGCTTCGTGCTGATCGCCTTCTCAAGCCAACAAAACGTCGTTCCGCCCGCCATGACAGAGATCCTCTTGCTGGTTGTGGCCATCACCATGCTGATCACGCCGCTGCTCTTCATCTTCTATGATTGGTTGTCGCGCCGCATGGAAGACGTTGTGGAAATCCAGGCAGATGATGAGATCGACACGCAAGGCCCTGTTATCATTGCCGGAATTGGGCGCTTTGGTCAGATCGTCAATCGCCTCGTCCGCTCCAGCGGCTTTGACACGGTCGTGCTCGATCACGACCTCGCCACGATCCAACGCATGCGCCGCTTCGGGATCAAGAGCTTTCTGGGGGATCCATCTCGCCCCGAACTCCTCCACGCCGCAGGCATCAAAACCGCCAGGGTCCTCGTTGTCGCGCTCGACAGCCCTGAAGACACCACCCAGCTTGTGGCCTTCGCGCGGCGTGAGCGGCCCGATATCCACATCATCGCCCGCGCGCGAGATCGCACCCACGTCTTCCGCCTGTTCAAAGCGGGCGCCAATGACATCGTTCGCGAACTCTTTGACAGCTCCATCAGGGCCGGGCGCTATGCGCTTGAAAACCTTGGGCTTTCCGAGTTTGAAGCCGCCGAGCTGCAAAAGACATTTTACCGCCACGATCGCCACTCCGTGCAAGAGCTCGCCGCGCTGTGGGATCCGAGCATCCCGACCACGGAAAACGCCGCCTATATCGCCCGTGCGATGGAGCTGGAGAAAGACCTCGAAACCATGCTCCTGTCCCAGCTAGAGGTCGCTGTCGCCGAGGATCTGCCGGACGAGCGAGAACAAGCCTAGCCGTCAGACACACCCGCTTCGGCAAAGGTGGCCATACCCGATTGGCAGGCAATGGCGGCCTTCAGCACACCCAAAGCCACCCCCGCGCCCGATCCCTCGCCAAGCCGCATATTCAACGACAAGATCGGCTCTTTTCCAATCAATTCCAGAAGCTTACCGTGCGCACCTTCAGCGCTCAAATGCCCAGCAACGGCATGATCGAGGGCACGTGCATTCATCGCAAGCAGGCATGCCGCAGCGGCGCAGCAAATGAACCCGTCGAGGATCATCGGGATCCTCGCCACGCGCGCTTTCAAGATTGCCCCCGCCATGGCCGCGATCTCTCGTCCGCCCAAGCACCGCAACAGGTTCAGCCCATCAAGCGAAGTGCCGCCATTGACCTCCACGGCGCGCGCAACGACGCGGGCTTTCAGTGCCAATCCCGCATCATCAACCCCGGTCCCGCGCCCCGTCCAGTCCTCTGAGGTGCCCCCGAAGAGGGCCTGCGCAATCGCGGCAGCCGGGGTCGTATTGCCGATCCCCATCTCACCCACAATCAACAAATCTGCAGCTTCATCAATGGCTTGCCAGCCGATGCTCAACGCCTCCAAGAGCTCACCTTCAGACATCGCCGGCCCCAGGCTGATATCCGCAACCGGCCGTTCCAAAGACAAAGCATGCACATGAAGCGCTGCGCCAAAGGTCTCAGCCAATTGATTGATGGCCGCACCCCCCGCCTCGAAATTCGCAACCATTTGCGCGGTCACATCAGGTGGAAACGCAGAGACCCCTTGCGCTGTGACCCCATGATTGCCCGCAAAAACCACGATCTGAGGCCGCGTGAGCGAAGGCGCCGGATCGCCTCGCCACGCCGCATACCAAAGCGCCAGATCCTCCAGGCGGCCCAAGGCCCCCGGCGGCTTGGTCAGCTGCCCATTGCGCGCCTCTGCTGCGCGCAGGGCCCCGTCATCCGGCGCGGGCAAGTCTGCGAAAACGCGGCGGATC
>JBCBOW010000430.1:0-2163 GCA_039821045.1 Pseudomonadota bacterium | reverse complement strand
CAAAAACACCGGTGGGGCCGGTGGTGAACATCGCGGCGGCTGCATCGGCGTTGTCGGTGAGCGTGCGCGAGAGACGGTCGCTGTCGATCTGGAACGTGCCATCGCGCGTCAAAGACAGGCCAAGGTCCGCGAGTGTGCTGGGCTCACCATCGCCGGCGCCAGGGATCACAATCTCGCTCGTGAGATTGGCCAGATCGCGGCGCAATTCGCGCACGCCGGGATCGTTGGACAAGGTGCCGCCGGGTGAGGCTTCCTCATTGAGGAAATTGACGACATCATTCAGCGCAGCGGCAAGATCGCCCATCACCGCTTCGATGGCGCCGGTATCCGTATTGAACGAAAGCTCGGTTGGTGCGCCGACATTGGTTCCGGTCAGCTCGAGGGTGAAGCCCTCTGGCAGTCCGGTCACGGTGTTGGAAGGGCTGCTAATCGGGACGGTATCGAGCTCGAACAGAGCATCCTGAGCGGTGGCGCGCAGCTCGCCGCTGTCGCTCGCCGGATCCCAGCCGAGGTAGGAAAGATCGCCCGGCACGCCCGCTGGCCCTGCGCCCGTGCTGGTCGGCTCCAGCACAAAACCGTTTGCCGCGCCCTCCTGGCCTTTGACCACCAATTGCGCGCCCGCTGTACCCTGCACAACATACGCCTCGAGCGCCCCTTCAGACTGGCTCGTGATTGAGGCGGCGACATCATCCAGTGTGTCGGTCGCCGAAACCGCAATATCGAGCGCTGCCTGATTTGTATCTTGAGTAAAGCTGGTGCCTGAAACCGTGCCGAAGCGGATGCGCAAACTGCCTTCGCCAACGAGATCGCTGCCGCTGCCAAAGCTCTGCGAGACAAGCGTCTGGCTGTCGGCCAGTTGCGAAACTTCGAGCGAGTAATTGCCCGAGGGGCTCGTGCCAGCGCCGATCGAAACCCGCGCCACCGAACTGTTGCCCAGACTGATCTGCGGAGACAGATCGCCAAGGCGGATACGATCGCCCAAAGCGCTCGACAATTCCGTGAGCGTGCTGCGCAATTGCGACGCGACAGAAATGCGGGCCTGGAGATCGTCATTGCGCACCTCCAGCGCTTCACGCTGCGGGCCAAAGCTTGCCTCTGCAAGGTCTTCTGCCAGCTGGGTGAAGTTGATCCCGCTGCCAGCGCCCAATGCGGCGATAATGGATGAGCCTTCGTTCATGGCTTAAAAGACGGCCTTTCCTGAGAATTCTTAAGCTGCAAATTCGGGCCGCCCGTCAGCATCAAAGCGCAAATCTTCTGGCACCTCGATTGCCGGGCGGCGCGGGCGCTCGCCGCGCTTGAGCGAGAGCACAAATGCGACCAGCGAGGCGATCGCGACATAGAGCTCCTCGCGCACCATCTGGTTGATCCGGGTGGTAAAATAGACCGCGCGCGCAAGGCTTGGATATTCTAGGATCGGGAGATCCTCTTCGCCCGCGATGTCGCGCATGGCGAGAGCGGTTTCGCCGCGTCCCTTCGCGAGCACAATCGGCGCCGGCGCAAGCGCTGGATCATAGGTCAGCGCAACGGCAAAATGCAGCGGGTTGACGATAACGAACTGCGCTTCCTTCATCGCCTTGGCAACACCGCCGCGCGCAAGATCACGCTGGCGCTGACGCCGGGCGCTTTTCATTTCGGGCGAGCCTTCGGATTGCTTGGTCTCATCGCGCATATCCTGCATGCTCATCTTGAGCCGCTTGCCGCGCTGGAACCGCTGCAACGGGTAATCAATCAGCGCGATGATCGCGAGACCAAGCACAAGCAGCCCCACAAGGCTCAGCCCGGCATCCCAGGCATAGGCAAGCTGCGCCTTAAGCTCGCCGCGGCCAATGCCGAGAACTGTTGCGAGATTGGTGCTCAGCCACCAGGCAGCAAGCACCCCCATCAGCGCAAGTTTGAGGATACTCTTGCCCAGCTCGATAAGGCCTTGAGTCCCGAAAATGCGTTTGAGCCCTTTCAAGGGATTGATCTTGCTCGCCTTGAAATTGGCCGCATTGAGGTTGAAGCGCCCTTCGCTGTCTCCGAGGAAAATCTGCGAGAGAACCGTGATGATGATAACCGCGCAGCCAATCGAGAAGATCGGTGGCAAAAGCGCGCCTGCCGCTTGCCCGGCCATGCTGCCCGGGTCCGTGCGCTCCAAGGCGGAATGATCGAAGCGGAAGCTGG
>JBCBOW010000429.1:0-2166 GCA_039821045.1 Pseudomonadota bacterium | reverse complement strand
CAGTCATTGCAAGGCAACAGAGTGGGCTTGCCAAAGGTCATCTCTAGGACCGAAGACAGGGTCGCGGCCATCTCCATGAACTCCATGATCGCCAGGTTCCCGAAGGTTACGGGCGCAGACACCGCAGCCGAGGCCGCAATCGCCGCGCCCGAATCGCGCGCCACTGTCTCTTCCATGCCGGTGCCGACCCAAGGCGCTTCGGCCTTCACAAGCGGCACCGCCTGACGCTGCATGTTCGAGCCCATCAGAGCGCGGTTCGCGTCATCGTTTTCGAGGAACGGGATGAGCGAGGCTGCGACCGAAACAAGCTGCTTCGGCGAAACGTCCATTAAGGTGACCTGATCGCGCGGCGCCATCAGGTTGTCGCCCGACTGACGCGCGGAGATCAGCTCTTCGACAAAGCCGCCCTCTTCGTTGAGCTCGGCCGAAGCCTGCGCGACGGTGTGCTTTTGCTCTTCCATAGCGGAGAGATACTTCACATCGCCGGTCACCTTGTTGTCGACCACCTGGCGATAGGGCGTCTCGATAAAGCCGTACTTGTTGACCCGGCTAAAGCTCGCCAGAGAGTTGATAAGGCCGATGTTCGGCCCTTCGGGCGTCTCAATCGGGCAAATACGACCATAGTGCGTCGGGTGAACGTCGCGGACTTCAAAACCAGCGCGTTCGCGCGTGAGACCACCCGGCCCAAGGGCTGAGATACGGCGCTTGTGGGTGACTTCGGAAAGCGGGTTGGTTTGGTCCATAAACTGCGACAGCTGTGATGAGCCAAAGAACTCGCGCACCGCGGCCACCGCGGGCTTTGCATTGATGAGGTCGTTGGGCATCACGGTCGAGACGTCGACGCTCGACATGCGCTCTTTGACCGCACGCTCCATGCGCAACAGGCCGACGCGGTACTGGTTTTCAAGCAGTTCGCCCACTGAGCGCACACGGCGGTTGCCGAGATTGTCGATGTCGTCGACTTCGCCCTTGCCGTCCTTGAGGCCGACGAGCTCCTTGACCACCGCAAGGATATCTTCCTTGCGCAGGGTTGTGACCGTGTCTTCAGCGTCAAGATCAAGGCGCATGTTGAGCTTTACGCGGCCCACCGCCGAGAGATCATACCGCTCGCTGTCAAAAAACAGACCTTCGAAAAGCGCGTCAGCGGTTTCCTTGGTCGGCGGTTCGCCAGGGCGCATGACCTTGTAGATCGCTTCAAGGCCCTCATCGCGGTTTTCCGCCTTATCAACCTTTAGCGTATTGCGAATCCATGGACCTGTGTTGACCTCGTCAATGTCAAGAAGATCAAGCTTGTCGATGCCGGCATTATCGAAGGTCTCAACATGCTCAAGCGTAATCTCGTCACCCGCTTCGATGTAAATGCGGCCGGTGCTTTCATCGATTAAGTCGTTAGCGGCATAGCGGCTGACGACCTCTTCGGTCGGAAGCAGCAGTTCGGTCAGGCCATCCTTGGCCGCCTTATTAGCAGCACGAGGCGAAATCTTCTGATTGGCAGCGAACACCTCTTCGCCGGTTCCCGCATCGACGAGCGGGAAAGCAGGCTTGGCACCGCGCCAGTTTTCCGGCGTGAACGGGATCTTCCAGCCATCCTTGGCGCGTTCCCATGTCATCGTGTCGTAGAAGTGGTGCAGGATGCCTTCGCTATCGAGGCCAAGCGCATAGAGCAGCGCGGTAACCGGCAGCTTGCGCTTTCGGTCGATGCGAACATTTACGATGTCCTTGGCGTCAAACTCAAAGTCCAGCCACGAACCACGATAGGGGATGACGCGCGCAGCAAACAGCAGCTTACCCGAAGAGTGCGTCTTGCCGCGATCGTGGTCAAACAGCACGCCCGGCGAACGGTGCATCTGACTGACGATAACGCGCTCGGTGCCATTGATGATGAACGTGCCGTTCTCCGTCATGAGCGGCATGTCGCCCATGTAAACGTCCTGCTCCTTGATATCGAGGACAGAGCGGGTCTCGGTTTCCTGATCGACTTCAAAGACGATAAGCCGCAGCGTCACCTTCATCGGCGCGGCGTAGGTGATGCCGCGCTGGCGGCATTCGGTTGTATCGTATTTCGGCTCTTCCAGCTCGTAGTGCACGAAATCGAGCTCGGCGGTCCCTGCAAAGTCGCGGATCGGGAAGACGCTGCGCAGCGTCTTCTCCAAGCCTGACACATAG
>JBCBOW010000428.1:0-2180 GCA_039821045.1 Pseudomonadota bacterium | reverse complement strand
GCGAATATGGGCGAAGATCCCACGCTCATATTCGCTGTCGCAACGATCCGCGCGCGCGGTTTGAGACCGTGTTTCTCAGCATATTCCTTGGAGACCACGAGAACGGCAGCGGCACCATCAACCACGCCCGAAGAATTACCAGCATGGTGGAAGTTCTGGATTTCAAGATCCGGATACTTGTGGTTCACCAGGCCGCGGAACGTGGTTCCTTTGGCATCGAGCGGAACATCAGCAATTTTGGTGAAGGCCGGCTCAAGCTTGGCGAGATCGTCCATGGTCGTTTGCGGGCGCGGATATTCCTCACGGTCAAGCACCACGGTGCCATCATCCGCCACGACCGGCACGACCGACTTGTCAAAACGCCCCTCAGCGATCGCTTCAGCGGCGCGCTTCTGCGAGCGATAGCCCACCTCGTCGAGCTCTTCGCGGGTGAAGCCTTCCATCGTCGCAATCGCATCACCACAGATGCCCTGGTGGGATTGCGGGTGCACTTGCTGCAAGCGCTCATTGTAGCTGCCCATCATCGGCGGCTTGATCCCGGCTTGCATTTTCTCTTTCGTCATAGCGCCGGTGAGGCTCATCATCTCAGTCCCGCCAGCGACCACGCAGTCCTCCATGCCGCTCATCACCTGCGCCGCCGCAAGGCTCACCGAGGTGATCCCGCCGCCGCAGAAACGATCGAGCGTGGTGCCCGAGGAGGTGACATCATAGCCTGCATCGAGCGCGGCCATGCGCCCCAAATCGCCCGCCTGCATGCCATCCTGGGTCGAGGTCGACCAGATGACATCGTCCACTGTCGCCGTATCGAGATGGTTGCGCTCTTTGATTGCTTTCAAAACTGTAGCGGCGAGATGCTGCGGGTGCTGGTCAGCGAGCGCGCCCTTGCCCTGTTTGCCAATTCCGCGCGGGGTGCGAACGGCATCGATAATGTATGCTTCGGCCATGAAAAGGTCCTCTCTTGTGCTTGTTCCAATTTATGAGCTTGACGCTTTGGTAAGGCCCCTTCACCAATCACACAACAATGCGTTTCGATGAGAAACCTGAAAAACACCGATTCCAAGGGAGAGAGAATTGACTGACACCGCCCCTGAAGTCTTGACTGAAGTCGAGGATGGTATCCTGATCGTTACGATCAACCGGCCTGAAGCCAAAAATGCGATGACCAAAGCGGCAGCGGAAGGCATTGCAGCAGCGATGGACCGACTCGATAGCGAGGACGATCTGCGCGTTGGCATCCTAACCGGTGCGGGCGGCACATTCTGTTCTGGAATGGATCTCAAAGGCTTCCTGCGCGGTGAGAGCCCCATGGTTGAAGGGCGCGGCTTTGGCGGGGTGGTTCAGGCACCGCCGGCTAAGCCTCTGATTGCAGCGGTAGAAGGCTATGCGCTCGCAGGTGGCCTTGAACTCATGATCTCGTGCGATTTGGTGGTCGCTTCCGCGGGCGCTAAGTTCGGCATCCCTGAAGTGAAGCGCGGCCTCGTGGCAGCGGCGGGCGGCGTCATGCTGCTGCCCGATCAAATCCCTGAGCGTATCGCGATGGAGCTGGCACTCACCGGTGACTTCATTGATGCTCCACGCGCCTATGAGCTTGGGCTTATCAACCAAGTGACCGACGGCGCCGCAATGGATGCGGCCAAGGCTCTTGCCGCGCGTATCGTTGCCAATGGGCCGCTTGCGGTGAAGGTCTCCAAGCAAATCATTCGCGATTCGCGCGCGTGGGACATGGGCGATCGCTTTTCCAATCAAGCCAAGCTCATCGCCCCGGTGTTCGTCTCGGAAGATGCCCGCGAAGGCGCGGCAGCCTTCGCCGAGAAGCGCGCGCCCAATTGGAAGGGCAAGTAAGCGAGCGGATCGGGCGCCCAAGAACGGCGCCCGGCCCTGGCTGATTTGCAATAAAAGGAGAGAGACTATGCCCGTCATTGACGTGCCCCAGCCCGCATTCATGGAAGATGAAGAGATTTCGATCTTCGCGGATGCGGTCGGCAAATTCTATCAGCAGCATGCCCCTGAAAAGCGCATCCACAAATGGCGCGAAGATGGCCAGGTTGAACGCGAATTCTGGAACGAGGCGGGCGAGGCTGGCTTGCTCGGCGTTTCAGTACCCACCGAATATGGCGGGCACGGCGGCGATTTTCGCCACGATATGGTCGTGATCGACCAGCAGGCCAAGCACGGGGTCG
>JBCBOW010000427.1:0-2183 GCA_039821045.1 Pseudomonadota bacterium | reverse complement strand
TTGTTTCAGCGCCATTTCTCGTCTTTGGCGCGGACGCATCGCGACTTTGCGAGGCGTCCGCTTCGATCCTTGCAGCGCAAACCTTCAGCGCGGAAGCGTTCGCCGAGGCGCGCGCGAGCGGTCAGCCGGTATTCTTGTGGTTCACTGCCGATTGGTGCGTCACCTGCAAGGTCAATGAAAGCGTTGCAATTGAGCGCGAGGTGACGGCGGAGGCCTTTGAGGAGGCGGGCGTTATCGCGATGGTCGGCGATTGGACAGTGCGCGATGAAGAGATCACCGGTTTCCTGACCGATCAGGGCGCAGCCGGCGTGCCGCTTTACCTGTGGTATGAGCCGGGCGCTGATCCTGAGCAGCTCCCGCAAGTGCTTACAACGGACACGCTTACGAGCCGGGCTCAGCGGACGCGCGGCTCCGACACTCCTGCACGAACCGCGCGGGCTGCGCGCTCGGATTAAGCGTCACCATGCCTGCGCCAGGCACCGTAACCGTGAGCGCGCGCGGCCCAGTGAGCGGTTCGATCAGGAAACTGTCGGCTTGCATCTCCCCCTGCCACACGAAGCGCCCTGATTGCTCCACCGCATCGACAGGCACGCGCGCGATCGCTCCGTTGCCCACCATCGCGAGCAGCGCGCCTGCGCCCTCGTCAGCGGGGCTCAGCCGGGTGATGCGAATGGCGGGCGATGCTGCTGGTGTGTCAACGCATTCGAGCGCCATGATTGCAGGCTCTCCGGGCACGCCATAGATGATCCGCCCTCCTTCGCTGCTGCGCGCCCACATCGCTCCCTCGGTATCAGGCGAGGGCAGTGGGTCCGAGGCATAGGCCGGCTCGGCTTCGGGCAGTTCGCGATCAAGCCCGGCGTCGGTGGGCGGGGGCTTGCACGCGGCCAGCCCTGCCAGCCCCGTTGCCACACCCGCCATCACGATGATCCCCCTCATCGCGCGCGGATGAACTCCCGGATGTCAGCGCTCAATTGCGCGCGGTCTTCATCGCGCACATACATCATGTGGCCCGCGTCGTAATATTTGTAGGTCACCCGGTCCTGCGGGATGCCCACGCGATTGAGCGAATATTCCGCGCCAAAAAACGGCGTTGCGAAATCATAATATCCTTGCGCGTTGAACACGCGCAGCCCGCTGTTCTGCCGCATTGCTCGCCCGATAAACGGCGCCACGTTGAGATAGGCGTTGCGGCTCCACCCGCTTCCCCCCAGCGACCAATCCCAATTTGCGCCCGGCTCGCGTCCGATCGAATTGTACGCGCGGTCCGTCTCAAAGCCGAGCCCTTCGCGCGCCCATTGGTTGATCGCCGCGGTGTAGCCCGCATCGATCCCGTAGAAGCTGGGATCATTGTCCGGATATTCGCCCGCATTGTCATAATCGACGCCGGTGTAGCGCGCATCGAGCCGCCCGATCGTGAGCCCCCGGTCGCGCAGCAGCTCTTTGTAAAAACGCTGCGAGGTCACGCGCAGATTGGCACGTTCCAGATAGGTTTCGGACAGGCCCGTCAGCTGAGCCATGCGCGCGCGCACCGCAGCGCGTTCTTCGGCAGGGAGCGACTGGCCTTTGAGGAGCGCGCTCGCAAACGGGCCGATGGCAAACTCGCGCGCCTCCTGAGCGATCTCTTCAACCGAGCCTGCTTGCACCTTGCCATGGTAATAGGCCGCCGCGGCCATGTTGGGCAGCGTCACCACATAAGCCATCTCATTGCCCGGCGTCGGCTCGCGCCCCGCGAAATCGAGGATGGTGGAGACCAAGATCAGCCCGTTCAATCCCACATCATTGTACGTCGCGCCTTCGAGCTCATCGACCACCATCGCGGTGCGCGTCGTGCCGTAGCTTTCCCCGCCGAGATATTTGGGGCTCGACCAGCGCTGATTGTCGTTGATCCAGCGGCGGATAACCTCAGCCACCGCGCGCGCATCCTGGCGCAGGCCGTAATACTTTTTCTTGTCCGTCCCCGGCGTCAGATAGCTGAAGCCCGTGCCCGGCGGGTCGATGAACACAAGGTCCGCGACATCGAGCAGGCTGTCTGGATTATCGAGCAGCGGATAGGGCGGCGCGCCATCGTCGCGCGCGTCAGACGGGATCGCAACGCGCTTGGGCCCAAACGCGCCCATCTGCAGCCAGACCGAGCCTGAGCCGGGCCCGCCATTGTAGATGAAGAACACCGGGCGCGATGTGTC
>JBCBOW010000426.1:0-2189 GCA_039821045.1 Pseudomonadota bacterium | reverse complement strand
GTTTGATACGCGCGCCGGGCTTGATGTCGTTGATCAGGAAGTCGAAGCCTATGGCGGCGCGCTCAACATTGCGCTTGAGCTCACCGATACGCTCACGCTCAAGTCAATCACCGGCTATCGTGAAGACACATCGACCACACCGATCGACTTTGACAGTCTGCCCTCAGGCGACCTTGATGTGCCCGCGATCTATGAGAATGACCAGTTCAGCCAGGAGCTGCAATTGCTCTATGAGGGTGACCGTCTCTCAGGCGTTTTCGGGTTCTATTATCTCAACGCCAACGCCTTCACAGCGTTTGACGTCCTGCTGGAGAACACCGGCGCACTCATCGGATTGCCGGGCCTCAACGCGCAGACACTGGGCGATGTGAACACCGAGACTTATTCATTCTTCGGCGATTTCACTTTCGACGTTTCAGACACGGTCAGCGTCTCGCTTGGCGGGCGCTACACCAATGATCGGCGCGAAAGCCGCGTTTTGCGCACGACGTTTATCGGCGGCTTTTCCGATCTGTTCATCCCCAACAGCCCGGCTGTTGCGATTGCAACCACGTCAGACTTTGAAGGCTCTGAGACCTTTGAGGATTTCAACCCGCGTGCCTCGATCAGCTGGCAGCCGGATGAGAACCACAATATCTACTTCACTTACAGCCAGGGCTTCAAAGGCGGCGGGTTTGACCCGCGCGGGCAGACCACCGCTGCGCCCGATCTTGATGGCGATGGCGACATCGATTTCGACGATCAGTTCGAGTTTCTGCGGTTCGAGCCCGAAACGGTCGACAGCTTTGAGCTGGGCTGGAAAGCCTCGCTGCTCGAAAACCGCTTGAACATCGCGATCGCCGGGTTCTTCGGCCAATATGACAACGTCCAGATTCCCGGTTCCGTCGGCGTCGATACGACAGGGGATGGCGTCAATGACAGCTTTATCGGGATCACGTCCAACGCCGCCTCAGCTGACGTCAACGGCCTGGAGTTTGAAGGCAACGCGCTAGTTGGCAAGGACTTCTTTGGCGATGGCAGTACACTCAGCGTCAATTGGTCGCTGGGCTATCTCGATGCGCGCTTCAACGAGTTCATCGATGCCTTTGGTGTCGACGTGGCCGATGAGCGGGTGTTCCAGAACACGCCTGAATTCACGGGCCACGCAGGCTTCAACCTCGGCGTCCCCGCGGCTGATGGCGTTATCAACCTGATCGGCCTCGTCTCCTTCCGCGATGATGCCAGCCAGTTTGAAACGCCCAACCCGTTCCTTGATCAAGACGCTTTCGAGCTCGTCGACTTCAGCTTGGTCTACACCTCGGATGATGGCCGCTACACCATCGGCGGACATGTGAAGAACCTGTTCGATGTCGAATACATCGTCGCGGGCTACAATTTCGTCGCAGGCGGTACGCCTCCGGGCACGCCGTTTGTCCCAACACTGGGCCTCGAAGGCACCCTGACGGGCTTTTACGGCGATCCGCGACGCTTCTTCATCACCGCGGGGGTCAACTTCTAAGCCCCGCACAAAGCGGGCTCTCCAAGGGGCGGCGCAACTCTCCTCTCCCCGCGCCGCCCCGCCCTTTGCCAAGCGCTCTTTCAATCGTCATACGAAGCGGGCATAGGCCGCGCCCATGCATGATATTCGTATGATCCGTGAGGCTCCCGCAGCGTTTGACAAAGCGCTCGCCCGGCGCGGTGCAGAGCCAGTTTCAGCCGACATCCTGGCGCTCGATGAAGAACGCCGCGCGCTCACCACACAGCTGCAAGAGGCGCAAAGCCGCCGCAACGAAGCCTCCAAGGCGATCGGCAAGGCGATGGGTCAGGGCCACAAGGAACAGGCCGAAGCGCTCAAGGCCGAAGTCGCCGAGCTGAAGCGCACCATGCCCGAAATGGAAGAGCGCGAGCGGGAGTTGGGTGAGCAGCTCAAAAACACCCTCGCGGTGATCCCCAACCTGCCTTTTGACGATGTGCCCGATGGCGCGGATGAGGCGGACAATGTCGAAGTGTCGCGTTGGGGGGAGCTGCCGAGCTTTACCTTCGAACCACGCGAACACGCGGACATCGCCCCTGCGCTGGGTATGGAGTTTGAAACCGGCGCGTTGATCTCAGGCGCGCGTTTCACCTTCCTGCGCGGGGGGATGGCCAAGCTGCACCGCGCGCTGGGTCAGTTCATGCTCGACCATCAGGTGAGCGCTAATGGCTATGTG
>JBCBOW010000425.1:0-2190 GCA_039821045.1 Pseudomonadota bacterium | reverse complement strand
CATAAGCCTTCGCACCGGCTTGGCGCGCTTCATCGATCAATTCGCTTTCGGCCGTTTCGTCTAGGCTCATTTCTGTATCACCACCCATTCAATCGGCTGCGGGCTGGCAGCGCTGTGTAACCCTGCGTTCGCGCTCCATAGTAGCCATGGACGCGGAGCATAGCGCGGCTCGCTGCGATCACGCATAAGCCACAAATCACGCTCTACCATGGATGAGATACGAAACTTGGTCTCGAACGCTTGCCCAAGCTTGAGGATCACGGGCTTTCCGGCATGAGTCTCAATCTGATTGATGAGCGTGAGAACTTCGCTGGTCACGGCAGCTTCGCTCACTTGCGGGTTGCAAGTCGTGGGCAGAGCGATGAGCGCAAGCGCTGGGGGCAACATATCATCGTCGCGCGGCACCATGCGCGTGAACCGAGCCGACTGAGGATCAGCGCGCGAGCACGGATCAAAGGGCTGCACAATGCCAACTTTAAGGCCCGATGCTTTTGCTCGCTCAAACCGCTCGCGAAAGCCGGGATCAGGAGGCGCGCCTTGAGGTGCGAGGGCAAGATAGACAAACTGAGCCCCCTGCGCCTTGAGCGCCTCAAACCGCGTCCCTGATGCGCCGCTCGCGATCACAGCGCCTTGCTCCGGGTATTCGCTCCGCTCCGGGCGCCATGATTGCATGTCAAACCACAGCCAGGCGGAAAACAGGATGGTGGCTAACACGCCAAGCGCGAAGGCCTGCCACAGACAACCCACCGGATTGAAACCACCTCGGCGACTCTTCGAACGAGCTTTTGGCCTGCGCGCCATGCTTTCAAGCGCTCCCTCTAGCCCTTGATGTGCAAGACGCAAATCAGCGTGAACAAACGGCGGGCCGTGGCAAAATCGGTCTCCACCTTTCCTTCAAGCCGCTCAAGCAGCAATTCAGCAGCATTGTTGTGAATGCCCCGCCTCGCCATATCAATGGTCTCGATCTCGGCCGGGGTCGCCTTGCGGATCGCCTGATAGTAGCTGTCGCAAATGGCAAAATACTCGCGGATCGGTCGGCGAAAGCGTGCAAGCCCGATCAGCAATGTCTCGAGCAACTCATCTTCCTTAGTGCTGACCTCCATCGCCAACCGCCCGTCTCTGACAGCAAGATGGAGCCGGTAAGGACCTTTGGCGCCCTTTTCCGCGCTCTTGACTGGCTTGAAGCTGTTCTCCTCGATCAGATCATAGATCGCGACTCGTCGCTCCTGCTCAACATCCGCGTTTCGCCACAGAATTGTTGCCTCATCGAGGGAGATATGCGCGATCCGCTGGTTACCAGCAGAATAGGGCGCGCTAGAATCGGGCGGAAACTCTGACATTGCAGCAGCCTTCGCAGATGGCTTGGTCACAGTTCAAGCACTTCTGTGTCACTTCGACATCGCTCATCGTGCTTTCCACGCTATCCACAGTCGGACACAAAAAATTTGGCAGCTCGCAAGGCTTGCCTGAATGGGCCAAGCGAGCGCAATAGGATCCGATGCACACCACTGAGACCCTCATTTTTCCCAGCGACGACACACGAGACGAAGCTGAAAGCGGACAGAAACTTCCCGCCAATCTAGAGGCTGAAGCGGCCTTTCTGGGCGCGGTGTTGATCGACAATCGTGTGATCGAGGAATTGCAAACCCCGATCCTGCCGCAGCATTTCTTTGAGCCGCTGCACGCGCGCATCTACGAGAAAATTCTCAAGACTATTGAACGCAACGCGACTGCCTCGCCAGTAACCTTGCGCCCCCAATTCGAGGGCGACGAAGCGCTTAAGGATCTGGGCGGGCCGAGTTATCTGGCTAAGCTGACCGCCAATGGCGCAGGCCTGCTTGCACCGCGCGAACTGGCGCAACAGATTTACGACCTCGCTCTCCTGCGTGAGTTGGTTAGCGTTGGGCGCGGCCTTGTCGAAGGCGCGCTCGACACCTCGCAAGATATCGAGCCGATGGAACGCATTGCCGAGGCCGAGGCCGATCTCTTCAAGGTCGCCGAAGGTGCAACGACCGGAAACGACGCCTCCACTTTCCGCGAAGCAGCGATGACCGCGATCAAAATGGCGGAAGCGGCGATGAACTCCGATGGTGGTTTGTCCGGCAAGACCAGTGGCATTTCAGTGATCGACCAAAAGACCGCTGGCCTGCACAATTCCGACTTGGTCATTTTGGCTGGGCGCCCTGGAAT
>JBCBOW010000424.1:0-2194 GCA_039821045.1 Pseudomonadota bacterium | reverse complement strand
CCACACGCCAGCCTTCGACCTGCGACCAGTCGAGATCGCCGAACAGCCCGCCAATGCCCATGGCGGCTACCCAAGCGCCGTATTCAGCCCCGCTCAAGCCGGCGAGCTGGCCGCCAAAGACCGACGCCAGCATGCCGCCCAGCGGGACGCCCAAAGCGTAAATCGAAACCGCTGTCGCGCGGCGCGACGGCACGAAATAGTCCGCGATCAGCGATTGCGCGGGCGGAGTGCAGCCCGCTTCGCCGATGCTCACCCCGATGCGGAACAGGAACAGCGCCATAAACGACATGGCAAAGCCGCAAAGCGCGGTGAACAGGCTCCACACCGCCACCGCCGTCGCGATAATCAGCACACGATTATACCGCTCCGCCCCGCGTGCGATGGGGATGCCGATAAAGGTGTAGAGCACCGCGAAGGCCGGGCCGCCCAACAGGCCCATTTGCCAATCCTCCAGACCAAAGGTGAGCTTGATTGGCTCGGTCAAGATGTTGATGATTGTGCGATCGATGAAGTTAAAAATGTAAACGACGAGCAAGGCGCTCAGCACGTAAGCGCGGTAGCCGGGCGTTCCGAACCCGCCCGATACAGTGGGCGCTTGTGCAGGTGCGCCTATGGGCGCGTTCACCGTCGCTTCGGCCATTAATGTCCTCTCGATCCCCAATCCCACGTCCTTTGCCAGCTTTGCGGGCTTTGACCGCTCTTGGCTTTGCGTGGGTTTTCTCTCCGAGGGGCACCCTCTGCGCTTTTGGGGGAGAGGTAAAGCTCTATACGACGAAGGGCGTTTCTACCTCCACCCGCTCAGCCAGGCCCATTTGGCGAAGCTCATCGGGCCTTCCAGCGGCGCAGCGGTGAGGATGGGGAAGAACAGCGCGAACATCGCGGCGCTTCCAATCGGCACCGCTAGGCTGATCCAGCGCAGCTTCTCGCGGGCTCTAAAGTCGCCCAGCGCGAGCGCCAGCGCGGCCAGCAGGAAGACGCTGGGGATCGTGTAGTGGTAGTAGAACTGCACTGGCTTGGGCGCGATCAGCCAGAAACCGAGCGCGACACCGTATCCCACGACCACCGCGATGCGCGGCCAGTCCATGCGGTATAGCCCGCTGATCAGACACCACACCAGCGCGGGCAGACCTAACAGCATCGTTAACGGATTGCCGATCAGCAGCACGCCGCGCTGCGCGTTGTCGATGAATTCATAGAGATACCAGATGCCCCGCGTGTTGGTGACCCATTGCGGCCACGTGCTTTGATAGGCGTGCGGCATCAAGACCTGACTTTGCAGGTCGAGGATTTGTTGGTGAAATCCGATGAGACCCTCGCTTGCCAGTCCAGACGGACGAAGCTCCGTTCCCATCCAATACCCTGGCGCAAAAGTCAGCGCGTAGACGCAAAGCGGCACGATCCCGAGCCACAGGAACGCCTCGGCGAGGCTAATCCCCGGCACAGGCACGCCTCGGCGGCTGAAGATCAGGCGGCGGCGGCCCGCCGACAGGCGCGCGGCGAAGAAGGTAAGGCCGGGCACCATGGCCAAAGGCACCGCGTTCCATTTGGAGGCCATCGCCAATCCTAGGGCCGCTCCGGTTAGCGCCAAGCGCCAGCGTCCCGTCTCCGGCTCGCGAATGGCCGCGGCGAAGTGCCATGCGGCGAGCGCAAGAAACGCCACCATAAAGATGTCGAGCATGGCAAGGCGGGTGTGGACGAACAGCTGAAAACCAGTCGCCAGAAGCACGCCAAATGCGATCGTCGCGTACCGATCGCGGCTGGTGTGCCACAGCGCGCGCATCCCTGCGCTCAAGGCAAAGGTGCCCGCGATAAGCGGCGGGATCCGCCAGCCAAGCGGGGTGTCGCCGAGCCAATGGATGCCAAGTGCAATCAACTGCTTGCCAAGCATTGGGTGTTCGGGATTGAGCAACTCTGCACCGCCCGGGTCACCGATCTTTAGTAGCTCGCGCGCGGCGGGCAGGTAGTGCACCTCGTCGAAGTAGGGCGAAGAGGGGATCGTAAGGCGGACTGAGGCTAGCATTCCGAAGAAGATCGGAATGACGAGGCACCACAGCCAAGGATCGATGCCGCCTTGCGCTGGGCACGGAGGGGCAAGGCTCTTGTCTTCGTCGATGTCCAAAAGAGGTGATGCGGCGCTGGCCATAGCGCCGCCTCGCTTAGAAAGGGGCAGAGCGCCCTGCAAGAGGCCTTGGAC
>JBCBOW010000423.1:0-2197 GCA_039821045.1 Pseudomonadota bacterium | reverse complement strand
CGATCACCGCGACACCCACCCAGATGCCCATTTCGATCAGAAATTCCATGTTTTCTCCTATCCAATTAGCGTTGGTGCCCGCGCGGCGCCCGGTTCCTCATCTGGGTCCCTCATCTGGGTCCCTCTTCCGGGGCGCCCCTCTTCAATCGACGCTCAGCAGCGGGCTTTCGTAGCGAACCGCGTAAAATGTCTCCCCCGCGCGCCGCACCAAGAGGACGGTTTCGCCCTCGTTCAGCGCTGCACCCGGATCATGCGGTTCTACCATGACAAAATGGGGATGCCCGAAGACATCGATGACTTTGGAACGCGCCGGGCTGCCTTGGCGGGCCGTACCGGTCTGTATCTCGGCATCGCGGCGCACCAGACTGTCAAGCGAGACAGCGCTCGTCTCATCCTGCGGCAGCAAGCGCGCAAGCGGACGCGTGAGCGCGCCATTGACCGGCAGCGCCCCCATGGCGGCGAGCACAGCGGCAAGCGCGGGGTGCAAAGGATTGCCCAACAGCGCTTTCGCGAGCTCCTGACCCGAAACGCCAATGGCAGCGAAGACAAACAGCAGCACCATCAGCCAGATCAGAAACGGCACCCGGCCCAGGCCCAAGAGGCTGAAAGCACTCTCAAGGAAGCCACCGCTGGGCGCGGCGCCTTCTGCATCGACCTCAAGCTCAAAATCGAATTCGGCATCGCCGCTATCGAACAGATCACCAAGGCCCAGTATTTGAAGAATACTGATGATGATGAGCGCTAATAGTGCGATAGCAAAAGGTAGATTGTAGGCAGCCAGTAATGTCATAGTACATTAACCAAAAAAAGTCCTGCCGCATACCGAGCAGCACCTATGTTCCAAGTTTTCCCCATGAACATGCAATTAACACAAAGTTCGCGGATTTGGAAGAAAAATCGGAAAGGTGTAGTCCGATTTTCGCCCGCGCTTACTGTATATTGCACATTGGCGGCATTATATTGCGCGCGGTGGACCCTCAGCGAGGATTGGCCCGTTTTCCTACAGGTCGACGGTTTGATATCGATGAGAGCAATGGCCCAATCTCGCCCCCTTTCAGCGCCCAATGCGCGCCTGAGAATCCGGAGAGAACCCGGCTCAATCCGAGCGCGGACCGGGCTTGGCGCGGGGGAAGAGTTTTTTGCCCTAAGACAGTGTGCCAGGTGTGTCAGGCGTTCTCTACGAGCGACGAACCGAGTGCGCAGCGGCGCCGTTCACGCCGCACGGATGCGCAGCGGCAGTGTCTTCAGCCCGCCGACGAAGGTGCTCGATGCGCGCGTGGCCTCGCCTGCGGGCTCGACCGCTTCGACCCGATCGAGCAGCGCTTCAAACAACAGCCGCATCTCAAGCCGCGCCAGATGCAGGCCCAGGCACTGATGCGCGCCCGCCCCGAAAGCGAGGTGACGATTGGGTGAGCGCGAGGCATCAAACCGGCGCGGATCGTCAAACTGAGCCGGATCATGATTGGCCGCGACATAGTTGATCATCATCCAATCGCCCTCGCGGATCCGCTGCCCACCGATCTCTACATCCTGCGAGGCGGTGCGCATGAAGTGCTGCACCGGGCTCGTCCAGCGGATCGCCTCCTCGACGATGCCCGGCAAAAGCGAGCGGTCCGCCTTCACCCGGGCAAACTGCTCCGGATCGCGGCTCAGAGCCTGCATGGCGCCGGCGGTGGAGGCGCTGGTGGTGTCATGGCCGGCGGTCGCGACGATGATGTAATAGCCCGCCATATCGCGCGGCGGGAGCGGCTCGCCGTCCACCAGCGCGTTGGCAATCACGCTCGCGACATCGTTGGTCGGGTGCTTGCGGCGCTCTTCGGCCAGCGCGCCGAAGTAGTCCTCAAAGCTCTTCACCGCGCCCGCGACCAGCTGCACGACTTGCTCGGGCGTCATGTTCTCCATACCCGAGCCCGACAAGTCCTTGTCCTGCCCGCCAAACAACTGCTGCGTGAGCATCGCCATGCGCGGCTCGTCCTCTGTCGGCACGCCAAGGATCTGCATCACCACGCGCAAGGGATAGGGCCCGGAGACCTCCTTCACGAAGTCGATTGTCTTAGCGCCCCCTTCGCCATCGCCAGCCTCAATCATGCGATCAATCGTGCGATGAGCCAGCGCGCGGATCTCCTCCTCGATCTGATTGAGGTTGCGCGGCATGAACCAGTCTTGCGTAAGCTTGCGGTACTTGGGGTGGATCGGC
>JBCBOW010000422.1:0-2209 GCA_039821045.1 Pseudomonadota bacterium | reverse complement strand
GGCGCGCGGCTCGGGTGGTCCGGCGTTCAACCCGCTGGCGCGCAACCGGCGCGGTTGGCGCTATTTCATCAATCTCACGCACACGATCGAGCTGCAAAACGAAATCCTCATCGCGCCCGGCGTGCCTGTGCTGGATCAGCTTGATGGCGATGCGACGGACGCTTTCGGCTTGCCGCGCCACACCTCGCGGCTTGAAGCGGGGCTGTTTGGCAACGGCATCGGCATGCGCCTCTCGGGCCGCTACACCGGCTCCACGCGGCTTGATGGCTCAGACCTGCCGGGCAGCTCGGACATCTTCTTCGATGATCTCGCAACGTTTGATCTGCGCGTCTTCACCAATCTGGGACAGCTCACCGGCAGCTCGAGCCCGATCCTCAAAGACCTGCGGCTCTCCTTCCGGCTCGATAATGTGTTCGATGCCCAGCTCGCCGTGCGCGATGAATTTGGCGAGACGCCGATCAATTATCAGCCGTTTCTGATTGATCCGGTGGGCCGTTTCATCGGTGTGGATATCCGCAAGCTGTTTTAGGCGCCAAACGGGCATCCTGAAGAGAGCAGAGCGAGGCGCTCAGGCGCTAAATGTCGAGCGTCGGGAACATCCAGCGCTGATGCGCGGGAGCCTCGAACGGGAGCCATTCGCCTTCGGGCTGCGCCAACCGGTCCGCCAACGCGATCATCACGCTGGGATTAACGCCAAGGCCACAATGGCTGGCGTAAACCCGGATGTTCTCGGTCGGGTGGTTGCTGAGCACCTTGTCAGGCGATTGCACGCTGCCGCGCCAATGCACGATCCCGTCCGTCTTGGTGAGGATCGAGGTCGTGGGCACTGGCGGCGCCATATCAAGCCCGCGGAACTGGCCGTTGCGCACGCGATCAGGCTCATCCCCATTGAAAAACTTAAACAAGCGCGCTGCGTTGGTGTGGTTGCGATCATCGGTGATCGGGCTGCCAAGGCTAACAACGAGGCGCACCTTGTCTGAATGGAGTTTGGCCAGTTCGCGCGCGAGCACGCCGCCAAGGCTCCAGCCGATCAGTGATACGGGGCGACCGCTGGCATCATAAAGCCGCGTCAACTGCGCCTCGAGCTTGTCGATCAGCTCTTCATTGACGCGCACATTGCGGCCTGAATCCCACCCATGCGCATCATAGCCCAGATTGCTGAGCAGGCTGCGCATCGGCACGGTTGAGCTGTTGGAGGCCATAAAGCCCGGCATCGTCAGAACCGAGTGCCCATCGCCCTTTGGCAGCGTCGTCAGCGCGCCGCGCAGCGCATAGAAAGAGGCAAGCTCAAACATCGCGCGGCCTTCGGTGAAGGTCCAGAAGCGGTTGGGCGGACGCGGAATGTGAACATCAGCGGGATTATCAATCGGGTCGAGATCAAAGGCATCGGTGGCGAGGGTAGCCATTATTTGCTCTCCTTAGCGATACGCGCGGCCGAAGCGCGCGCGGGTTTGCGTTTGGCCGAGGATCCCGCAGAGGCCGATTTGGTGGTGCTTTTGGTCACTGTCGAACTTGCTTTACCTCTCGATGTGTTCGCAGTGTTAGACGGTTTGGTTGCATTTGTCTTGCTTGCTGTTGATTTTGTTGTCGGTTGGCTGCGCGTTTTTGACGCCGTTTTTGCTGAAGCTTTGGCTGGCGCTTTCTTCGGAGCAGCCTTGGCGGCCCGCTTTGCTGGCGCTTTCACCGGAGCCATCTTGATCGCGCCTGACGTGCCGGAAGTGCCCGTCGTGCTTGCGGCTTGGGCCGCCGCCAGCATATCGTCAAAGCTCTCTTGCAGGCATTGCGAATAGAATTCGGGATCGGGCATGATGTCGCGGCAGGCGGTAAAGCTGATCGTCGCCTCATCGACATAGCTCTGCACGATATGGGCGAGGCCCAGCCCGTCAGTCAGACAAATTAGCGCCAGAGCCATGCTCTCCATGCGCGCGCCCGCGCAATAGATCGGGACAGGCGGACCGGGCACATTGGTCACAACTGTGTTGAACGGCATCGCAAGCCGGTGTGCCAGGCTCACGCGGTTAAACAGCTGCGCGCCCAGCGCCATATAGAGCAAGGGGTTGACCTTGGAGACCTCAGTCATCGTGCGCGCGCCGATCGCATTGGTCAGCGCCTTTGAGTTCTTGGTTTGCGAGAAGACATAAGCCAGCCGCTCGCCCGGATCCGCCAGGTGCGAGCCAAGCGGCGCGATCATGGCGGCGACCTGATTACC
>JBCBOW010000421.1:0-2209 GCA_039821045.1 Pseudomonadota bacterium | reverse complement strand
CAATCAAGGTGACCGCTTGTTCCGCTGTCACCTTGATTGACGAGCGCGCTGCCAAAGCTCCGGCAAAGAAGAAAACACGCAAGAAAGCGCCGGCAAAGAAGAAGGCGGCAACCAAGAAAACCACAGCCAAGAAGCCAGCGGCGAAGAAGGCGACAGCGAAAAAGCCGAAAACCAAGGCACCCGCTGAAAAGAAGGCTCCTTCCTCGGCTGACTGATCGCGGGCTCACAAGCCTGGCGCTCAAAGGCGTGCGCGGGCTACGGGCGCGTTGGTAAATCCTTTAGTATTGTCCCTTAGAGCTGTTCACCAGACCAGGGACCAATGTCGTGATTGAAATAGAAGTCCAAAACGAGACTCACCAAACCCAGGCCCGCATCCGCTTCGCAGCGGTGCCGCGGATTGGGGAAGGCATTCGCCTGCGCGAGCCCGATGGTATGTGGGCAAGCTACGATGTCCTTGATGTGTGGTACCAAAAGGCTGAATTCGGCGATGTGTGGATGCCTTATCTGCATGTCCGCATGACGCCTGGCGAGGGCGGCGGTGCCGGCGTTGATGCATATGGCGATCCGATCCCGGAAGATTTCACAGTTGGCGACGAAACCTCCGATTTCGACGCCCTGGGAGGGGAGCTCGAGCCATTCAAAATCTAATCAAACGCACCACCGGGCAAGGCAAAGACAACGCCAAGTCTCAGGACGCCATGAAAGGCAAGACGCTGGCAGAAAAGCTCGCCGAGGCGCCTGAAAACGCACAACCGATCGAAACGCCGGATGATGTGCAAGATATCATCGATGCGCGCGGCGATGATGCCAGTGCAGAGCTTCCTGAGGCGGGCGATCCGCAGGATGTTGATGCCATTGTTGCTGCGGCCAAAGCCCTGCGCGATGGAACGCCCGACGAGGTTCGCCAAGCGAGAGCGAAAGTTTGCCTGATCGTTGATGACAGCCGCGTCATCCGGAAAGTTTCGTCGAAGATCGCGCGCAGTTTGGGCTACGTCGCGATTGAAGCGCAAGATGGGACCGAAGCACTCGCGCGATGCAAGCAGGCAATGCCGCATCTGGTTTTGACTGATTGGAACATGCCCGAAATGGATGGCTTGGAGTTTGTGACCCGGTTGCGAGCAATCCCCACACCCAAACCGCCCACCATCGTGTTTTGCACGTCCAAAGGCGATGCGGCAGATATCCATGAGGGCATCAAAGCGGGCGCGGACGATTACATCGTTAAGCCGTTCGATGAGGCTGGCCTTAGGGCAAAGCTCGAAAGGCTCGGGAAAAACTAAAGGCAGCGCTCCGGGACAGCGTTACGCTGCCTTTAGTTGATGACTAACCTCAGGGGAAAGTCTGCATTTGCGGCACGCCGTTCGGGAAGAAGCTGTTGCCAACCCATTCGCCGCCCGGGAAACGCTCGGTAAGGTACTCGTACCAGCTCTGGCCAGGCGCCGGGTTGCCGCCGGCGACTGCAAAGACTTCGGTTTCATTCAATACGCTGATGTTCGTCATGGTGTGCTCCTCTTGTTGACGAGGAGTTCGGGATACGAATTTCCCGGCGCACAAACGATTGGTCAGCGGGCCTAGAACACCCGCGTTAGCGCAACAGGTGTATGATCGTGAGGTCGGGCTTAGCGAACCCAATCGAGCCCCATTTCCTCGAAAACCTCTTTGTCTTCGCTCCACCCTTCGGAGTGTTTGACATGGAGGAACAAGTGGACTTTGACATCGAGAAGGTCGGCGAGCTCCTTGCGCGCAGCTTCGCCGATCGCCTTGATCCGCGAGCCGCCTTTGCCGAGCACTATCGGGCGCTGCGTTTCGCGGGCGACGACGATTTGTTGATGGATTTCAAGGCTGCCATCCGGGCGATACTGGTAGAGTTCCGGGCGGACAGCGCTCTCGTAAGGCAGCTCTTCATGCAGCTGCGCGTAGAGTTGTTCGCGTGTAATCTCCGCTGCAAGCAGCCGTTCAGACGCGTCCGAAACCTGATCTTCGGGGTACATCCAGTCTCCCTCAGGCATCATAGATGCGAGCGCGCTTTTTATTTCCGCGATACCCTCTCCGGTCAGGGCGGAAATGAAGAAGATCTCATCGAAAGCCATGCGCTGAGAGAATTCCTGCGCAAGCACGAGCAGCGGTTCTTTCTTTGACTTATCGACCTTGTTGAGCGCCAGCAGTTTGCGCTCGGGCCGTTTTTCAAGCGCCTCGAGCAAGGGCTCCA
>JBCBOW010000420.1:0-2211 GCA_039821045.1 Pseudomonadota bacterium | reverse complement strand
CCGGCCGGGGGTTTTGTGAGGGCTGAAAGACTTGGGAACTCACAAAGGCAGACTGTCGGCTAACGACTCAGGAACGGACCTTCTACAAACACTCAAGTTCGCAAAGTATGCGGCAAATACGAAGGCAGGGGCGTGCTTGCGACAAACCCCTGCCTTGCGTCACTGGTTTTAGGTAGCCCTTTAAACCGCGAAATGTGGCTGGTTGGTATTAGCCGCCGGAGCGAAACCACTGTCCGGTACCGCTCGCCTTTTCAGCTGTATACCAGTCCATCGTGATGTTCCCGCGGCGTCCATTTTGCTCTCCCGAGGTGGCCTCGAACGCGCCAATACAGCTTAACGGGACGCCAGGTCCGCGCGGGCCCTGGAAGGTGCAGCCATAGACTATCGTGCCGGTTCCGCTCTCGCCGCCAAAATTGCAGGTCATGTGAATCTCGAAGACACCGCCTTCGGGCTGATCCATGCCCACGCATTTCACAGTCCCGGCGTCGACTGACCCGTCTTCATATGTGGTCTTGTAAGTGCCCTCGACTAAACCACCCTGATATTCCGGCCCGTCAGGAGTCGTGTATCCCCCAATGGATTCAACGGGTTGCCAGTCGGTTTCATAGGTAAAGCTCTGTGCATGAGCTGTCGTCCCTGCCAGCATTGCTGCGCAGAGCACCATAGGCGGTACCAATTTCTTCATTGTCGCTCTCCCGAATCGTAGAAACGACCCGCAATATGGTTAACACCTGCGTCGAAATTGATCGAATCAATGCTTCGAGAAACGAGCTTGCGATCGAAGCACGCTACGCTACATCAACAATACCGAGCAGCGACTTCCACCCCCACATTGCCGACCTTGGCTCGCAATCGCAATGGACCCAAGAGCCGACGTTTGGCCTCCGTCGAAACACCCCACCCTCGAAACACCCAGCCGGTGATACACCCAATCGGCGCTGACCCGGCGGGTAGGCCGCTTGTAAGTGGCGGGTCTTAGGCCCCAAGCAGCCGCTGCGCCATGGCGCGCACATCTTCGCCCATATCGTCGCGCTGCATCGCGAGCGCCAGCGTGGCTTCGATAAAGCCCAGTTTCGAGCCGCAATCATAGCGATTGCCGTCAAAGGTCACCGCGTGGAACGGTTGATCCCCGATCATCCTCGCCATCGCGTCGGTCAGCTGGATCTCGCCGCCTGCGCCCTTTTCCTGGTTCTCCAGCGTGCGCATCACTTCGGGCTGAAGGATGTAGCGGCCTGAGATGATCTTGTTCGACGGCGCCTTTTCCAAAGGAGGTTTCTCCACCAGCCCCTTCACTTGCGTGAGCGCTCCCTCAGCCGCGCCCGGATCGATAACGCCGTAGCTCGGCACCTCTTCCATCGGCACCTCGAGCACGCTGATCAGATTGCCGCCGACCTTCTCATAGGCCTCAACCATCTGCTTCATGCAGCCTGTCCCGCCCTTTTTGCCGATCATGAGTTCATCCGGCAGGAAGATCGCAAAGGGTTCCTCGCCTACGATCGCGCGCGCGCACCAGATCGCATGGCCCAGCCCCAGGGGGACTTGCTGGCGCACGGTGATGATATCGCCCGGCGTCGCGCGTGTCGGCTCCAGCACGCTGAGATCCTTGCCGCGCTCGCTCATGGTGGTCTCAAGCTCGAACGCCACATCAAAATGCTCGACAATCGCGGTCTTGCCGCGACCGGTGACGAAGATCATCTGCTCAATCCCCGCCTCGCGCGCTTCGTCGACGGCGTATTGGATGAGCGGGCGATCGACCACCGGCAAAAGCTCTTTCGGGATCGCCTTGGTCGCTGGGAGAAAGCGTGTGCCCAGGCCCGCGACGGGGAAAACGGCCTTTCTGATTGGCTTTTGTGTGCTCATGATCGCCTCACCGGTTTGCAGCGCCTCTTTGCTGCTGAGCGCTGCGTTGCGCCGCTCAACTGCCGCGCGGCGCGCTCGCAGTCAATGCGCGAGGGCCGGTTGTCCGAGGCTTCGTGTCGCGCCTATTGGTTTGCCCAGCTTGGTTTGCCCAGCTTGGTTTGCCCAGCTTGGTTTGCTCAGCGCCGCTGCGGTCAGTTGCGCGAAAGGCATCATGCGCTATGGCGCTCCATCATGGACAAATTGCTAATTCGCGGGGGGCAGCGTCTCTCCGGCACCATTCCGATTTCTGGCGCAAAGAACGCCGCGCTGACGCTTATCCCGGCAACCTTGCTGACCGAGGAGCCAGTGACG
>JBCBOW010000419.1:0-2227 GCA_039821045.1 Pseudomonadota bacterium | reverse complement strand
GCGGGGGCGAAGGCGCTGAGGCGACGGTTGAGAAGAAGATCAGCGATCTTAAAGAAAATCTCGAAGAGAAGCTCTCCAAGACCGCGCAGCTCTCTCGGCTGGCCCAGCAGGTGCGCGTGATGCGGGCGCCCGAAGGGGTGCGGATTGATCTTGTCGATGATGCGGATTTCTCGATGTTTGCCTTAGGCACGACTATTCTAACGCATGAGGCGCGGCTGCTGCTGGAAGTCTTGGGCCAAACTCTGGCCGAATATCAGACCCCGCTCATCGTTCGGGGCCACACCGATTCGCTGCCCTGGCGCGATGGCCGGCGCACCAACAATTGGTCGCTTTCCACTGGCCGCGCGGAAGCAACACGGCAATCGCTGATCCTTAACGGCATGACCGCAGAGCGCTTTGCGCGCATCGAAGGGGTGGCGGATCGCGAGCCGCTGATCGCGGACAACCCCAAGGACCCGCGCAACCGTCGAATCTCGCTCCTTATGCTTGAAAACACGGGCTCAGGCGCAGGACGCGGGCGGCGCAGGCCTTCGCGTTCTGTGCTGACCGAAGAGGAGATTGCGTCAGCGGCCGAGGTGAGTTCGGGACCGGATGTGGTGACCAATTCTGAAGGCACTACGGGCGAGCCCTGAGGTGATCCGCCAATTGGCATAAACCATGACGTCCTAGCGCATGCAGGCCCACAAAGTGTGGCCAGCGAAAGCGGAAAGGACGCCGATGACAAAGACGCAAAGCAACCCGCCTAAGAGCGCCGATCAAATCCTGCCGCATCAATTGCCAAGCGCGCTGCAGCGGGCGCCGGACGCGGTTAAGCTGCTCTCGCTCGATTGCTTTGACACGCTCTTGTGGCGCGATGTGCATGCGCCGAGCGATCTGTTTTCAGCGCTGCCTGATGTCATGGTGCAGCAGCGCGTTGCAGCCGAAGCCAACGCGCGCAAAGCCATGCTCACGCGGCGGCGGCGCAACGAGGTTGGCCTGCAAGACATTTATGCGCAGGCCTTCCCGGAGCTTGGGCGAGCGGATCGGCGCGAGGAGCGCGACGCGGCGATCCAGGCGGAACTGAGCGCGGAAGCCCAAACATGCTTTGCGTTCACGCCGACGGTTGAGCTGATGCAGGAGGCCAAGGCGCGCGGGCTCAAGGTCATCATCGTCTCCGACACCTATCTGAGCGCGTCCGAGCTGCGCGCTTTGATCAAGGCCAGCGCGGGCGGCGAGGTTCTGGCGCTGATCGATCGGATCTTTGTTTCCAGCGAGGCAGGGTTTTCAAAGGCGGAAGGGCTGCTCGGCCATGCGCTCAAAGCGATGAAGATGCGCGCGCACCAGACGCTGCATATCGGGGACAATCCCAAGGCGGACTATGATGGTGCCCGCGCGCTTGGCATTCCGGCGCTGCACCTGGTGCAGTTTGAAGAGACCGCCAGGCAACGTTTGCGGCTGGAGCGGGCCTGCGCGCAGCTTACGGGAGAAATGGCGGGCCAAGAGACGCCGGCGCTCGAAGGGCTGCAACCGCATCGCGCCATTCTCGCGCTCGAAGAGCCGCGCGTCTCTGACCCGGCAGAGCGGCTTGGCTTTACGGTCCTCGGGCCGCTGATGGCCGCTTATGAGCGCTGGCTGCGCCGCGAGGCGCAGGCGCTGGCTGAAAAGCACGATGGCACGGTCCATTGGCTCTTCATGATGCGCGATGGGCACTTGCCGCATCTGGTGCATCAAGCGTTCAACGAGGCCACTTCAGAGGCGCCGCCAAGCAGCGCCCGGATCGAGATAAGCCGTTTCACCGCCACAGCCGCCTCGCTCACGTCGCGGGCGGCCTATGATGAGCAAGTTGCGCTCGAATTCGGGCTCAATCCCAGCACTTTGGCGCGCCAGATGCTGCTTGCGGAAGACGAGATCGAAGCGATCGTTGGCGATCCGCGCAACGATAGCGAGCTCGTTGATGCAAGCTTTCGCCTGCTTGATGCGCTCAAGGATGGAAAACAACAAAAAACGACGATGCGCCGCGCGCGCCAGATGGCTGAGCGGATGGTCGCGCATGTCAAAGCCAATCTGAATATCGCGCCGGGCGATGTGCTGATGCTGGTGGACCTTGGCTATAACGGCTCTGCGCAAAATGGCGTTGACGCGCTGCTGTCCGAAGCGCTCGGGGTGCATGTCGCCGGGCGCTATTTGCTGTGCCGCGAAAAGACCGTTTCGGGGCTCGACAAGACCGGCATGCTCGATCCGCAGCATT
>JBCBOW010000418.1:0-2248 GCA_039821045.1 Pseudomonadota bacterium | reverse complement strand
ACAATGCCGGCGTCATGGACACCCCCAAATCGACAACCAAAGACGGCATTGTTGATCAGGCCATAGATTGCGCCAAACCGCTCGCCGGCCTCTTTGGCGGCTGCGCGGATCGAGGCGCTGTCGGCAAGGTCAAGCGAGAGGAGCTCGCAGCGCCCTTCGCCAAGGTTGACGAGCTTGGCGAGCGCTTGTTTGCCCTTCACCTCGCTGCGGCAGGCGATGACGACATCGGCGTTTTTGCGCGCGAGAATTTTCGCCGCTTCAAAGCCGATGCCGGAATTGCCGCCCGTGATGCAGAAGAGCTTGCCGGAAAGGTCGGGGAGTTCGTCAGGGGTCCAAGCGGTGATCCCGCTGGTGTGCATATGGGGCATCTTTGGTCCTCGTTGTAGCTTCGGGAGGGCTGCGCCCTTTGCTGATCGAAACGAGGGTGCCGCACGCGGGGTTCCAAGACACTCTGCGCGTGGACGGGAGGCGCTACTCCAACGGCGGAAACTTAAAACCGCCACTGCTGGGCTGGATCGTCGTGTCCGTCGACTCTCTGATATTGGGCGCAAGCTCGGATGAACCCATCGCCGCAAGCAAATCCTCAATCCGCGCTGGGTCGCCCAGCGCGATAACCGTTCCGTCGCTATCGGCGTCAAGCGGGTTGCCCTGCCAATCGGACATCACACCCCCGGCCCCTTCAACGACGGGCACCAGAGCTGCGTAATCATGCAGCTTGAGGCCCGCCTCCATGACACAATCGATATGGCCGCTCGCCAGCATCGCGTAATTGTAGCAATCGCCGCCGTAGATCGGAAAAGGCCGCGTGGGATAAGCGTTGGTGACAACATTGAGCCAAGCGTCAGCCTGATCAGCGTCGAAACAGTGCGGGCTGGTGGTGGCGAGCGACATGCCTTCGATCGCTGGGCAGGGCCGGGTGCGCACGGGCTTTCCGTTAAAGGTCGTCCCCTGGCCCACGCGCCCGACCCAGCGTTCGCGCTGGACTGGCTGATCAATCACACCAAGCACCGGCCAACCATCCTGACATAGCGCAATGAGCGTTCCAAATATCGCGCGCCCGGCGACAAAGCTTTGCGTCCCGTCGATCGGATCGAGGACCCATTGGCGGCCGGCATTCTCATTGGTGCGACCATATTCCTCGCCAATGATCCCATCATCGGGGCGCTCTTTTTCGATCATGGCACGCATGACAGCCTCAGCCGCACGATCCGCCTCGGTAACAGCGGTCTGGTCGGCCTTTGTCTCCGCTTCCCAATCACCGCGAAACTGAGGTCGAATGACTGATCCCGCAGCATCAGCGAGTGCATTGGCGAAAGCTATATCTTCAGGTGTCATGGCCGGGCGCTGTAACGATATCGAGCAGGATTGCGAACCCGTTGTGACTGTGCGTGGCAAGGAGGAATTCTGCGATGTCCAAACGCCTTTTCATGATGGCTCTTCCGGTTGCGATGGCGAGCGCGCTCCCGGTGAGCGCTTTGATGGCACAGCCACCACAAGATCAGCTGATCGGCGATCAGCTCGGCTTGCGCGATTGTCCGGGAGGGTGTGACACCGCCACAGCGCACACAAGCAACCGCAGCGCCGAGCGACATTTCAATCGCGGGCTCAAGCAATTGCAGGGCATGGACTACGCCAAGGCCGCGAAATCCTTTGGCAAGGCTGCGCGCGCTGCGCCTGACAACGCCGTCTACAGTTACATGACCGGTTCTTCGTACTTTCTCGCCGGCGAACATGCGAGTGCGCTGCCTTACCTTGAGGCATCTGTGCAGCTTGCCGATCAAGGCGCAATGACCGATCAGCAACGCTCAATCGCACGTGCGATGCTGGCCGAGATCAGCGAAGCTCGGCGCGGCGGATCATTGAGTCAATAGGGCATTTGGGATCAGCACATCGCCGCAGATACGAAAGCGCCCCCTTCGGTTTCGGAGCCAAAGGGGGCGCTATCATTGCCTTTGCAATGAGATAAAGAGCCGCTGCCTTACGGAAGCTGGTCCAAATCCCAAGGTTCAAGGCCCGGGGTCCAAACATACCAAGGCGGCTTGCCGCCATTGTGAAGATCGCCGCCGGATACGAAGTCCAGCTCGGCCTCGTTCAGATCGAGAATCATGTCGTGCATTGTAGTCTCCTGTGACTGCCTCGACCCGGAACGATCGCTGTGCGAGATGCACACCGTCCCTCCGGATCGCGTTTGATTGGACCATCACAGTGGTGCTCGCACCATCCCCAGGATGAGTTAGCACATGCCATC
>JBCBOW010000417.1:0-2260 GCA_039821045.1 Pseudomonadota bacterium | reverse complement strand
GCTCCGCAGAGTGCCCGGACTTGCGGACAATGCCGATCAGTCCCATGGCGTAGGAAAGCTGGCGATCATCTTCGACAACGATATTCACATCGGCCTTCGCCTCAGCCCGCTCCCCCACCAACATAGCCAAACGTTCAATCCCCGCTGCCCAGCCGACCGCCGGCGTTGCAGAGCCGCCGAGGCTCTCTATCAGGCCATCGTAGCGCCCGCCGCCCAGCACGGTGCTTTGCGCGCCGAGCGCGTCTGCCGCGGCCGAGCCCTCGTCGGGAATGAACTCAAACGCGGTGTGGCGATAATAGTCGAGCCCGCGCACCAGACTGTCCGCGCGCGTCCATTTGACGCCCGCTGCATCCAGCCCGCTGGTGACGCTTTCGAAGAATGCCAGCGCCTCGTCCGACAGGTATTCGTCGATCTTCGGCGCGTCAGGCAGGAACACTTTGTCGCGCGGGTCTTTGCTGTCGAGGATGCGCAGAGGATTCTTGTCGAGCCGGTCTTGGCTGTCCTCGGAAAGATCGCCGCGTACCTTGCCGAAATAGTCGATCAGCCCCGCGCGCCACGCCTCGCGGCTGTCCGCATCCCCCAGCGTGTTGAGGTGCAGCGTCACGCCCTCGATCCCGAGCTCGCGCAAAAGCTGGTCCGCCATCGCCAACAATTCGACATCGGCTTGAGGTTCTGCAGCACCGATGATCTCAGCATCGATCTGGTGAAACTGGCGATAGCGACCCTTTTGCGGGCGCTCATAGCGAAACAGGGGCCCGTGGGTCGCGATCTTTAGAGGCGCGTGTTGTTGCCAGCCATTGGTCAGATAAGCGCGCGCGATCCCGGCGGTGAATTCAGGACGCAAGGTGAGCGAGTCTCCACCGCGATCCTCGAACGAGTACATCTCTTTAGAGACCACATCGGTCGTCTCACCGAGCGAGCGCGCGAAGACCTCTGTCTTTTCAAAAACGGGAAACTCGGCCCGCCTGAAGCGATAGAGTTTGCGAACCCGCTCAAAAGTCTCAACGATGAAGGCGAAAGCTTCGGCATCGGCGCCGAAGATATCCTGGGTACCACGAATAGCGTTAGGGGCGTTTTTGCTCATATTGTCCTGTCTTTCGCCGCGCGCCTAGGCGATGGTCGAGCTTGCCGCAATATCGAGAGCGGGCTAAGCGCGCCGCCACGCACTATTCAGGAGGGGTGTCACACCCCGATCCGACAACCTCAAGCAGGACAGAACTCCATGCGCATCGACAAGATCCCAACCGGCATGAACCCACCTGACGATCTCAACGTCATCATCGAAGTCCCGACCGGTGGCGAGCCCGTGAAGTACGAATTCGATAAGGAATCCGGCGCGCTCTTCGTTGACCGTATCCTCCACACACCGATGCGCTATCCGGCCAATTATGGGTTTGTCCCGCACACTCTTTCGCCCGATGGCGATCCTCTCGACGCTCTGGTGATTGCACGCTCGCCATTCATTCCGGGCTGCATCGTGCGCTCGCGCCCCATCGGTGTCCTTAACCTCGAAGACGAGCATGGCGGGGATGAAAAGCTGGTCTGCGTGCCGGTCGACACGACTTTCCCATATTACTCAGACGTTGGCGAAACCAAGGATTTGCCATCGATCATCATGCAACAGATCGAACACTTCTTCACGCATTACAAAGATCTTGAAAAGGAAAAGTGGGTGCGGATCGGGAAGTGGGGCGATCGCGCCGAAGCACGCAACATCGTGCTCGAAGCAATCGAGCGTGCCAACGCAAAGTAGCCAGCCGCGGCTCGAATAACGCGGAGCCGCATATCATCATGGGCATTTAGCCCTGATACGATGTGGCTCTAGGGCCGCAGCGATCAGACGAGCGCAAAAAACGCGAGGACGAATCCGGTCAAAATAAACGGGAGACCGATCGCCATCAACCAAAGCCCAATTGTGTCGCGACGGAAAGCGGAAGCAAGCTCAGGGCTGGACGCCTCCGCGTCGCTCAAATCTGTCCAACGCCGTTCAAACCAACGGCATGCGGGAATGATCGCAGCAACAAGGATTATGAGTGCAACATAAGGCAGGATCGATGAAGTCCCTGCAGCGAGCTCCTTCACCGTAACAAAGATTTGCAGGCCTGTGTAAACCAGAAGCGCATAAGCGACATGATCGCTCATAGCGCGCCTCCAGTCAGTTACGCGCGTACCCCGGCCTGTTTCATTAGCCAAAGCGGCGGTGTCTTGTCGATGCGACGTTTTATCCATTTTACCGCTCCCCAACGGTTTGTTTCTCCGG
>JBCBOW010000416.1:0-2268 GCA_039821045.1 Pseudomonadota bacterium | reverse complement strand
CCTGCTCCGCCAGCATGTCGGCCAATTGCGCTTCGCTGAGCGTCGGGAAGCGGAGGACACGACAGCGTGAGCGGATCGTTGGCAAGAGGCGCGATGGGCGATGCGCGACGAGGATGAAATAGGTACCCTGTGGCGGCTCTTCGAGGCTTTTGAGCAGAGCGTTGGAGGCGCTGGTTTCCATATCATCGGCCGGTTGAATGATGATCGCGCGCCTATCGCCCAGGGTCGGCCGGGTTGTAAGGCGGCGTTGCATGGCCCGGATCTGATCAACAGCGATGTTGCGCTTCGTTTGATAGGGCTTGCCTTCCTCGCGTTTCTTTTCTTCCTTCTCATCCTTGGGAAGGTTCGTGAGCGTGATAATGTCAGGATGCTCTTCGGGCTGCGAAACGCCTGATTGGGCAACCAATTGCCTCGCGGCAGACAGCGCAAAATCACGTTTGCCCAGCCCGGCTTTGCCCGCGAAGATCCAGGCATGGTGCATCCGCGCCCCTTCGAGCGCACGCTGCCATTCGTGGGCAGCTTCGACATGATTGGGCCAGGCGATGCTCACTTGAAGCGCCCGTTCAGCAAAGGCTCGATCGCTTCACAAACGCGCGCATGGACCTCTTCGGGCGCGCCTTCACCATCGATTATCGCAAGGCCCTCGCTTTCACGTTCAGCGATCGCGCGAAAATGGAGCGCAACCGCTCGGTGATAGTCCGCGCTTCGCCCACCAATCGCATCGCTCGCGCCTTGGTCGCGCGCATTGAGCCTCGCTTCCATTTGCGCCTCGCTCACTTCGAGCAGGATGGTGAGGTCAGGCTGAAGCGCCTCGCTCCCGAACTCATGCAGCGCGAGGATTGCGTCATCGCCAAGTCCCCCTGCTCCCCCCTGATAAGCGCGGCTTGATGCGACAAATCGATCGCAGATGACCCAGGTGCCGCTCTCCAAGGCTGGCCTGATTCGCTGAGCGACGTGATCCGCGCGCGCCGCTGCGAACAGCAAAGCTTCGGCTTGCGCGCCCCACCCTGCATCGCTGGGTGGATCAAGCAGAAGCGCGCGTATTGCCTCTGCGCCCGGCGTGCCTCCCGGCTCACGTGTCAGGTCGGTCGCGATGGACTGCCGCTCCAGCCAATCGGCGAGCAAACGGGCCTGGGTGGATTTGCCCGCGCCCTCCCCTCCCTCAAACGCGATGAACCGGCCTTTCATGAAAAGAGCTCAGTCACAGCGTTGATAATGCGATCAAAGAAGCCCGCTTGCGCCACGCTGCTGCGCGCTACCAAGGGAATGCTCGCAGGCGCCATATCAGGCGCGGTGATCTCTAGCATGGCGACCCGCTCGCCAGCTTGAATCGGGGCGCGCAAGGGTCCGTCATAGGTGACTTGGATCGTCAGCTCGCCCGCGCTTTGTTTCGGAACATTGATCACAATCTCGCGGTCCGTGACGAGGTCAATCTTACGCTGGCTGCCATTCTGCACCCGCGCTGGCGCAACCACATCGCCTTTCCCAAACAGCGCGCGCCGGTCAAAGGCGGAAAAGCCCCACTCCATGAAGGATCGCGAGAGCTCTTCGCGGTCTGATCGACGGTATGCTCCGGCGAGGACCATGACGAGCCGCTGGTCCCCCCGTTTGGCTGAACCGAGAAACCCGAAGCCTGCTTCGTTGGTGAAGCCCGTCTTGATCCCATCTGCGCCTTCCACCTGCCCGGTGATCGGATCGTAATTGCGGCCTGTGCGATCGTTATAGGTGAACTCTGGTCGCCCGATATAGGTCGCATATTTGCCCGGATGCTTGGCAATCATGGCCTCCGCCAGAATGCTCAGATCATGCGCGGTTACAAAGGTTTGCCCTTCATCCGGCCACCCGTTGGGCGTTGCAAAATGGCTCTCCTCAAGCCCTAGATCGCGCGCTTTCGCGGTCATCGCTTTGGTCCACGCATCCACCGAACCAAGCGCCGCATCCGCCAGAGCAATCGAGCCATCGTTCGCCGATACGGTCGCGATGCCGATCAATAGGTCATGAACAGAAACCTCATCGCCCGCCTCAAGCCGCATGCTCGATCCGGTCCCGCTCCATTCCTCAGCCAGGCTTTCGCCGATTGTGACGATGCGATCAGGATCAAGCTTGCCCTCTTCGATCAACTCAAAGGCGAGCATCAGCGTCATCACCTTCGTAATCGAGGCAGGCACGAACCGGCGGCGCTCGTTGCGGGCGTAAAGCACCTGCCCGCTTGAGATATCAACCATGTAGGCAACCGGCGCTCTATCCTCAGGCGGGATGGCTCCGGTC
>JBCBOW010000415.1:0-2277 GCA_039821045.1 Pseudomonadota bacterium | reverse complement strand
TCAAGCTGGGGCATTCTTTCGTAAAGTCTTGTGTCCTCTCCGCGACACATGGTTACGAGCAAGATTGTTCCGGCATCTCGCTCGCCCTTTGACAAGACAGTCGCCATGCCGCCCTTTGATTCGGCCAAGCGGATGAGACTCGCAATCTCTAAATGGGCAGGGAGCCTCACCATGACATCGCAGAGGCGTTAACCGCGCGCTTACTCGGGATCATCCGCATATCCAGGAAGACCCGAAAGAGCGATGCGCGAACGCATAAAGGTCCCGGTGCCGCGACCGATCTCATCGCCTTCGCTATCGATCAAGCGCGATTCTGCGACAAAAACCCGTCGCTTGCCGCTCACCCAGCGACCTTCTGCAATGACCTCACCTGCGCGGACGGGCTTTGTGAAGTGGAGATTGAAGCTAGTTGTGAGCAAAAAACGGTCGGTCACCATTGTGTTGGCTGCGTAAAATGCAGCATCATCGAGCATCTTGAAGTATACCGTGCCGTGCGCCGCCCCGGCAGCATGAAACACGTCATCAGCGATCTCAAAGTGCAGCTGGGCATGCCCTTGGCCAGTTATCTCCAAGCGTGATGCAAACTTCTGGTTGATTGGTGCCGCCGCATACAGCCGTTCCAACGCGCGATGGTGCAGTTCAGCGCCGCTTGGATCAGGCATGTCGGAGCCGTGAGCGGCGTGCTCCTCAGGCGGCATCGCGCAGGAATTGATTGGTCAAAAGCGCAAACAGTGTTTCCGCATCGTCCGCATCGCCTAGCGCCTGAAGCATCATGTCATCGCGCGCGAGCCGTGAGATCGCAGCCAAAGCGTGAAGGTGCGTCGCGCCAGCGCTTTCGGGCGAAACCAATCCAAAGATCAGCGAGACAGGCTCGGCATCCGCAGCTCCAAAGTGACAAGCTTGATCGAGCTTGATGAGAGCCACCGTCGGACGCTTGATATAGGGGCTGCGGCAATGCGGGATCGCGACACCTTTGCCAAAGCCAGTGCTACCAAGCGTTTCACGTTGTTCGAGGCCCTCGAGGACGCTTTCGCTGTTCATTCCATAAGCTGTCTCAAACAGATCGGCGAGGCGTTCGAGGATACTTTGTTTGTTGTCGAGGCGCGTTAGGGTCACAGCCTCGGGTCGCATTGCGATATTGACGTCCATTGAGAAACGAGATCCCGATCAAGAGTGCAGTTTGCTGATAAAACCAGGGCACCGCGCCTCAAATGAGGGGGGAGCGCGCAATGCTCGATCTGTATCAGTCAGGCTCAATTCCAACCGCTGCGTTGTCCTTACGCGAGCAACGTTGGCAAGGCCCTAACGAGGCTCGACCCAACCGATCGAACCATCGACGCGGCGATAGACCATATTATGCCGCCCAGTTCCAGCATTTTTGAAAAACAGCGCGTTGGTATCGCGCAGATCGAGCATCATGACTGCGTCCGCAACTGACGCTTCTGGGACATCGACGCTCGTTTCTGCGATCACCGGCGGTGCATCGGCAATAGCTTCTTCTTCTGCTTCTTCGGCTGCAAAGATGGTGTACGCAGCTTCCTCTTCGGCGCGGGCCTGGAGCGCACGCTCATGTCGATCCTTGAGCCTGCGTTTGTAGCGCCTCAGCTGCTTTTCGATCTTGCTGGCGGCATTATCGAGCGCAAGATGCGCGTCATGCGCCTCTCCCTGCGCCTTCAGGATAGTCCCTTGTGAAACATGCGTGACGATATCGCAGCGAAATGCGCCTGCCGGCGCTTTACCAAGGGTAACGTGGGAAGAGAGCGCGCGGTCGAAATATTTCTCGACGATAGCACCAAGGCGATCGGAGGCATGCTCCTGCAGAGCTGCTCCGGTTTCGACCTGATGCCCTGAAACCCTTATATCCATAATGGCTCACTCCCTTTTATGTGTTGCCACCTGCGCCAGGTCAGGAACAACCGACAAAGCGCTATCGCAGCCAAATCGCGTTCTTGATGCCGGCAATAAACTCCCGATGACGTTCAAGCTCTCGAGCGCTTGGTTGATGGGCACGCGGTGCACGTTGAGGTCGCGCGCTCTTAGATGGAAGTCGATCAAGCACGCTCGATGTTGAGACGTCCGAGGCGTGCGTAAGCTCTGCCGCGAGTTCGAGACCGATCTGGCGGCCACCGGTTAGCTCAACATAAACCTGCGCGAGCAGCTCGGCATCCAAAAGCGCGCCGTGCTTCACGCGATGCGAGCGATCGATGCCATAGCGAGTGCATAAGGCGTCAAGCGAGTTTTTCGCGCCGGGGTGCTTCTTGCGAGCCAAAGCGACAG
>JBCBOW010000414.1:0-2303 GCA_039821045.1 Pseudomonadota bacterium | reverse complement strand
CGCTTGGTCAACCATAGATCGTATCATACAATCCGCGCCGCCCCGCGAAAGGATGCGCGCTTTACCAATTGCCAAGGGCCGTCCTCGTAAAGGTGCAGCTCAAGCGCTGGGAAAGCGAACGCTCCGCGCGCGATATACGGAGCAAGCTCAGGCGCGAGCGCGGCCTGGAGCGCGCGCGCTTCGCGTTTGGTCACTTTGTTCTGGATCGTCACATGCGGGCGCGGCTCGTACAGATCCTGCGCTGTCAGCGCGCCGTGGAAATGCTCTGCGATAAGCTCGCGCAAAGTCAGCAATTCCTCGCTTTGAAGAGCAATCGCGGTGCCCGTGCCAAGGTCCATGATGCCGCTGATCTCAGCGCGCGGGGGCGCAAATTCGCGCGCGAGCTGCGGAATGAAGTCCTTAAGCTCATCAAGCAGCGATGGCGCGAAAGAATGGAACATCGTGACATGCGCATGAAGGTGGTTGCGTTCCGCGGGATAATGCGCGCGGCGCAGCCCTTCGGCCCAGCCCTGAATGCCCTGCGGCAAAGCAGCGGTAAGGATGAAAGGGCGGCTCACGCAGCGCCCCGCTACATCTCGCCGCGTTCACGGCGGGTGTGTCTCCTATCCGCCGAGGACCGCTGCGCATGCGCGTTTCCTATCTGCAGGTCCATGTCCGCAGAGCCCCGCTACATCTCGCCGCGTTCACGACGGATCGCGTACCAGCGCTCGACATTGGCATTGTGCTCAGCGAGCGTGTCGGCAAACAGATGGCCCCCGGTGCCATCGGCCACCATAAACAGCGCGCTCGTCGCCTCCGGGTTAAGCACAGCAGCGATGCTCTCGCGCCCTGGATTGGTGATCGGACCCTCCGGCAGGCCGACCCTTGTGTAAGTGTTGTACCCGTTCACCGCCGCAATCTCTGACTGGCGAATGCGCCGTCCCAGCGGCTTGCCCTTGGTGATCGGGTAGATGATCGTCGGGTCCGCCTGAAGCAGCATGCCGGTCTTGACCCGGTTCGAATAGAGCCCCGCGACCATCCGGCGCTCCTCTGCTTTGCCCGTCTCCTTTTCAACGATTGAGGCAAGGATCAGCGCCTCACGGATAGTCTCGACCGCGATATCAGGCGCGCGCTTGGACCACTCTTCGGCAAGCGCCAAGTCCATCGCCGCCTGCATCTGCTCAATCAGGGCAGCGCGGCTTTGCCCGCGCTCGAACGAGTAGGTTTGCGGCAGTATCGATCCCTCTGGCGGCGCATCAATCTCGCCGGTCAGGAGCTCTTCGGCCATCAGCCGCTCCTTGACCAGGATCGAAGGCATGCCCTCTGGGATGGTGATGAACCGCCGGATGACATCGCCTGACTGAAACGCGCGCAGGATCTGCCCCTGCGTCATCGAGGGTTGCAGCGCGAACTCGCCTGCTTGAATGGGATCAGCCGAGCCAAACAGGCGCGCGTTGAGCAGAAAGCCATCAGCCGATGCAATCATGCCTTCCTCTTCGAGCTTACTCGCGACCGCCGTCAGCGAGGAACCCGCCGGGATAATGAACGGCGTCTCTTCTTCGATCGTCGCGCGGCCCAAGACGCTGGGGAGCATCAGCACGGCGGCGCCCAATAGCGCGATCAGGCATACTAAGAGCAGCCCGATCCGCTTCATCTCAATCGACCTTCTGCATGATCAGCGATGCGTTGGTGCCGCCAAAGCCAAAACTGTTGTTAAGCACCGCGCGCACTTCGCGTTTCTTCGCTTTGAGCGGAACAAGATCGATGCCTTCGGTGCCCTCATCAGGGTTTTGCAGATTAAGCGTGGGTGGGACAACGCCATCGCGCATGGCGAGGATGCAGAACACCGCCTCGACCGCGCCTGCCCCGCCCAGCAAGTGTCCAATGGCGCTCTTGGTTGAGCTCATCGAAGCGCCGCCGAGGGTCTCGCCCAGCACGCGCTTAACGGCAGCGAGCTCGATCGTGTCCGCCATGGTACTGGTGCCGTGGGCGTTGACATAATCGATATCGCCCGGCCCCAGCCCCGCTTTCTTGAGCGCCATACGCATCGCAAGCTCGGCGCCCTTGCCTTCAGGGTGCGGCGCGGTGACGTGATAGGCATCGCCCGAAAGGCCATAGCCTGTGACTTCAGCGTAGATTTTTGCGCCGCGCGCTTTGGCCCGCTCATACTCTTCAAGCACCACGATCCCGGCGCCCTCGCCCATAACAAAGCCCTCGCGGTCCTTGTCGTAGGGGCGGCTCGCTTCGGTCGGGCGATCGTTGAAACTGGTGTTGAGCGCGCGCGCTTGAGCAAAGCCTGCAATGCCGAGCGGATTGATGGTGCT
>JBCBOW010000413.1:0-2307 GCA_039821045.1 Pseudomonadota bacterium | reverse complement strand
TTTTGCGTTCCCCGCATAGAGCGCAGCTTTCTCATCAGCGCTTGCGCCTGCCGTGATCCGTTTGAATGCGTTCCACAAGACAGGATAGGTCGCGCCCCAACGGTCAACGGGGTAATTGCTCTCGAACATCGCTCGGCTTGTGCCAAAGGCTTCGATGCATGTTTCGATGTAGGGCTTCCACAAGGCAGCGAGTGCTTCTGAACCGATGCCGGCTGCAGGGCCCTCTTCAGGCATCGCGCAATTGTGCATGGCCAAGCCGCCCAGTTTCACCATCACATTTTCGCATTGGCCAAGCTCTTTGATCGCAGCACGCCAGACATCAAAGCGCTCGGCCAGCTTGCCGTCATAGGAGGCGTTGCCAAGCGGCGTGCCGCAATGATCGAGGCAGATCAGGGTGTCCGGGAAAGCGCGCGCCAGATCGATCACATCGCTGATCTGCGGCTCGAGGATCCAGGCATCAAAGCTCATCCCCCGCTTGCCCAGTTCGGCGAAGCCTTGGCGGAAGGTGGTATCCTTGTAGAGTTCGGGCGGGGCGTGAAACGGAGGGCCCAGCACTTCGGGGTCCGCATCCCACGCTCCTTGATGGCGGATGCCTTTGAACCGGCTTGGCGCTGCTGCATGAAGCGCGTCCAACGCCTCGCCTGCTGCCGCTCCCTGAAGCAAGTCTGCATGCCCCACGATCCCCGCACACATGCGCAAGGGGCCGTAGAGCCCGCTCGCGGATTGCGCCGCAACCCCGTTCACATACTCAACCTCACCAACCACTTTCTTCGCCTCGCCATAGGCTGCGTTGTAGAATGCGCCGCACTCCATGAAGACCGTGGCGATCACATTGTGGCCATTCGTCACATCGGCGTGGAGATGATCGAACCCATAGTAGGCGACCGGAACAAGCGTTTCGATGAAGCGGTGCCGCGGCTCCGGGAACATCGGCAGCATCGCGCGCAGATCCCACAAGTGATGATGCGGATCGATGATCGGCAGGTCAGGCTCCAGGATCGGCTCCGGATTGCCGGCATGGCTTGGCATCGCACTCATCGATTCTCTCCCTTTGCTGCGGCCTCGCGCGATCTCCATTCGTCGCAGCTAAAGCACGCCTGACACACCTGGCACACTGTCTAAGAGCAAAAAAGCGAGCCGGGGTAAGCGCTTCCTCCTTTCGCTCCATATGTGCGCAATTGATCAGTCAATCTCTTCATACAGCGCAGCATAGATGCAAGCGCGAAGTGTAGGAAAGCGTCAGCCTTGCCGCGCGACAGCCGAGTTCGCCGCGCTCAAGACGGCGCGTACGCTGGCTGTTGCAACGTCTGTGTCGATCCCGCAGCCCCACAGCGTCTCGCCGCCGCTTTCGCATTCGAGATAGGCCGCCGCGCGCGCGTCGCGCCCTGAGCCAAGCGCGTGTTCGGTGTAATCGCGCACTTTCAGCTCGAGCCCGAAGGTCTCCTCAATGGTGGTGACGACGCTGGAGATCAGGCCATTGCCGCGCCCGGAAACGCTCTGCTCCTTGCCATCCACTGCGATCGTGCCCGCAAACAGCCGCGTGCCATCAGCCGCTCGGCTTTCTTCATAGGCGACGAGCTGGAAATGCTTGGGATGAGTTTGCACGTGATAAGTGCGTTTGAAGGCGCCCCAAATGTCGTCTGCATTCAATTCGCGCCCCAAATCATCCGCCAGATGCTGCACGGCGCGGCTGAAATCGGCCTGCATGCGTTTGGGCAGTTTGAGCCCCTGATCCTTTTCGAGCACCCAGGCGAAGCCGCCTTTGCCGCTTTGCGAATTGACGCGAATGACCGCTTCATAGGTGCGGCCCAGATCAGCTGGGTCTATCGGCAGATACGGCACGCGCCAGCCTTCATCATTCTGAGCGTCGCGCGCTTCGAAGCCCTTTTTGATCGCGTCCTGGTGGCTGCCGGAAAAGGCGGTGTAGACGAGCTCTCCGCCATAGGGATGGCGCTGATGCACGAGCAGATCGTTGCAATACTCCACCGTCTCGATCACGCGGTCGATGTCGGAGAAATCGAGGCCGGGATCGATGCCTTGGGTGTAAAGGTTGAGCCCCATGGTGACGAGGCAGCAATTGCCGGTGCGCTCGCCATTGCCGAACAGGCAGCCTTCGACCCGGTCCGCGCCCGCCATCAGCCCCAATTCCGCCGCTGCAACCCCGGTACCGCGATCATTGTGCGTGTGCAGCGAGATCACTGCGCTCTCCCGGTTCGGCAGATTGCGGCAGAAATACTCGATCTGGTCAGCATAGATATTGGGTGTTGCCGCTTCGACCGTCGCGGGCAGATTGAGGATGATGGGCCT
>JBCBOW010000412.1:0-2329 GCA_039821045.1 Pseudomonadota bacterium | reverse complement strand
CATGCGCGGTGCCTTGTCGCTCAAGCCCAAGCCGCAGCCCAAAGCCTCGCCCGATCCGCAGGGCCCGATTCAGCCACTCGATATCGATCTCGACTTGGACCTTGATGGCGAGGGCGTCATCCCGCTCGGCGATGGCGGCGCGCAACTGCGCTTTGATGAGAACGGTGTGACCCTCTCAACCGAAGCCGACGGGGTGCCCGTCAATGTGCGCATTGATGAAAACGGTGTGGTGGTGGAGCCGGTCGACTAGCGCCTAGCTCGCTTGCGGCTCTGCCATCAGGATATTCATCACAGCTGTTGCAATCGGGCGGTCGCGATCATCTTGCCAGGCATCGACGGTTAGATTGGCGTTGCGCCGTCCAAGCCTAGTAATCCGGGCGAGCGCGAAGGTCTGTTTTTGCTTGCCCGCGGAGAGATACTGCACGGTGATGTTGATTGGCTTGAGCTGCGGGTGGCGATCTTCTGCGACCAGCCGGTGACGCAGCGCCGCATAGCCCGCATTTTCGAGCAGCCCCGCGGTTGCGCCGCCATGAAACGCGCCCGGACGCCCTTCGACGTTAGGGCCAAAATCGACGGTGAGCACAGGCAGGTCGCCTTCAAAACGAGCAAAGCTGATGCCGAGGGAGCGCGCATAAGCGGGCAGTTGCAATTGCGCCTCGCTCATGCCTCGCCTCCTGATTGGACGGCCTTCTTGGAGCGCGGATCAACCGCGATCGCCATGAAAACCCCGGCGACGTGTGCCACCGGATCATCGGGATCGCCATCATGCGCAATACCGCGAACGAAGGCGGCCGATCGTGTGGTCCGATAGCATTCGACCCGGCCAAAGACGCTGGCGCATTCGCGCGCGGGGCGCTGATAATCGACTCGCAAATCAAGCGTTGCCATGGGCACGAATGTCTTTTTGGTTTGCCAGATCGACATTCCGCTCGCCATATCCATCAGGCTCACGATCGGCCCGGAGGCAAGAACCGGTCGATCAGGCTCACCCAGCAAATCCTCGCGCCAGGGCAATTCCAGCTCAACCCAGTTTTCGCCGTGATCGTTGTATCGCAATCCGAGCCAGCCTGAATGTCCGTGGCGAAAGAAGAACTTGCCCGCTTCGGCAGGATCAAACTCTGCTAGCGGGCTGGCGTTGGGGGCGGGTTTGGGCGTGCTCATAGCTGAGCTGTCCCATGCTCGCGCTCACGGTGAGTTACAATGATTTAATTTCACGCCGCAGGCGCTTTGCGGTTCCTTGATCAATGCGTCGTCCACACAGGGCCGCGCGGGTTATCAGGGAGCATTGAACATGAACAACACGCAATTCGATCTTGCAAGCATTCCAGGCCTTAACGGCGCAAAGGGTCTTTTCGGTTCCGCCAGTCAGGCGGGCGCGATGTATAACGATGGTGTCGTCCACATCATGGTCTATCTCTACGACGTCGTTCCGCCCGCACCCGCTGAATCCTGAGCGATCGGGTCGGGGGACGAGATCGCGAGGATGATCGTTGATCCAGCCATTGCGGCGCTGCGGCGTGATCAGGCGATGCAGCGCCGCATTGCCGAGCGGATGGAGCGCACCGCCGCTGCCTGGCGCTCTTTGGTTCAAGTCGATGCAATCGAACAAGACATCGCGCGATATGCGCGCGGCGAAGCCTTGGGCGATTGCGCAAGGCTTGCCGCGATCATGGAGAACCACGCAGCTGCGGCGCGGTTCGTTGATGGCTTTGTCACCTCCATGATCGCTGCGCTTCATCATGAGCCCCTTGGCGAGGTGTGCTTTAGCTACACCTGCGCTGGCGGGCTCTCTCGCATTCACCTGATCAGCACCGACCAAGCGGCTCTAAGCGTTCTTGCTTATGAGCCATTGGAGCACCGCGCTGGATCCCCCGTCAGCGCGGTGTTTGCTGACCGTGAGAGCGTTGAGATTGTCGTAAGCGGCGCCGGGAGCGGCGCCTTCCACGCCTTGAAGCGCGGCGGTGCATTGCAAAGCAAGAACCGCTCCTTTGCAGCTGGAGACCAAATGGTCTGCCGTGCGGGGAGCGAAACCCGCCAGATCCATTCGGTGAGCGAGACCTTAGTCATTCTGCAACTCACGCGCGATGCGCAGCCCGCTGGGCCTACACGTGAAGTGGACCTTAACAATGGTAAGGTCCTCAAAACGGCCAGCGGCGATAAGGCGGCAAGTCAGGCGCTGATGGCGATGGCTGTGCTCGGCGCGATCGGCCATCACGATGCCTTTGATATCATGGAGCAGGTGGCGCTTACTGCGCATGAAGACGCCGATGTGCGCTGGGAAGCCGTGCGTCAGACGCTGGCGATGGACGCTGGGCGCGGATTGGCCTTG
>JBCBOW010000411.1:0-2334 GCA_039821045.1 Pseudomonadota bacterium | reverse complement strand
CATTGCCGAGCCTGATCGCATCGTCTCCTTCCGCGTGTGCTGGGAAGATGACAACCACAATATCCGCGTTCAGCGCGGCTGGAGGGTGCAGAACAACAACGCCATCGGTCCTTACAAAGGCGGCCTTCGCTTTCACCCGTCAGTCACCGAGAGCGTGCTCAAGTTTCTCGCTTTTGAGCAGACCTTCAAAAACTCGCTCACCGGCCTACCCATGGGCGGCGGCAAGGGCGGCGCAAACTTCAACCCGAAAGGCAAATCAGACAGCGAAGTCATGCGCTTTTGCCAAAGCTTCATGACCGAGCTTTACCGCCATATCGGCCCTGACACTGATGTGCCGGCGGGCGATATTGGCGTTGGCGGGCGCGAGATCGGCTATATGTTTGGCCAATACAAACGCATCACCAATCGCTGGGAAGGCGTGCTCACCGGCAAGGGTCAGGAATATGGCGGATCGCAGATGCGCCCCGAGGCAACCGGCTATGGCGCGGTGTATTTCTTGCAGAACATGCTCAAGCACAAAGGCGATGACATCGAAGGCAAGACCGCGGTTATCTCTGGCTCGGGCAATGTCGCCACGCACGCCGCCGAGAAGATCACCCATCTGGGCGGCAAGGTGCTCACTTTGTCCGATTCGGGTGGCTACATTCATGATCCAGACGGCATCGATCAGGAGAAGATCGACTGGGTCAAATGGCTCAAGACGGTCAAGCGCGGCCGCATTAGCGAATATTGCGAGAAGTTCTCCGGCGCTACCTATCACGGCGATGGCCATCGCCCCTGGCACGTGCCCGCAGACCTTGCCCTTCCCTGCGCTACGCAGAACGAGCTTGACGAGCACGATGCCAAAGCGCTTGTTGACAATGACTGCATCGCGGTTTCCGAAGGCGCCAACATGCCCACCACGCTGGACGGCGTGCGCGTCTTCCACGATGCAAAGATCATGTACGGCCCGGGCAAAGCGGCCAATGCCGGCGGTGTTGCTGTCTCAGGGCTCGAGATGAGCCAGAACTCAGAGCGCATCAGCTGGAACCATGAGCGCCTCGGCGAAATGCTCACCGATCTCATGCAAGGCATCCATGACAAATGCACCGAATATGGCGATCAAGGCGATGGCTATGTCGACTATGTGAAAGGTGCGAATATCGCAGGCTTTAAGAAGGTGGCCGATGCGATGCTGGCGTTCGGCGTGGTCTGAGCGCTGAATGAGACGTGTGGGCCTCAAAAAATGTTCGGCAAGTCTGTCAATTGCGCGCTCCGACAGAAAATCCGAGTCACGCTTGGCCGGACCCACAGGATAAGGGCCGATTCAACGATTACGGTGCATAGACCTCCTGCTTGGGGGATCAGCGGCAGGCAACACCTTGCGCAGCTGATCCCCGATTGCGCTCGCAGGCTTAATCCTCGCGCACTTCGAGTTTGCTAGCATTGGCAAGCTCAATCGCCGCGTGGTCTTCGACCTCCTTCCAGAGCAGCGCGGTATTTGCGTCGGTTTCGGCCTCGCGCTGTTCGCGCGCGTAATCGCGGATCTGCCTCAGTCGCTCAATCGCCGCTTCATATCCGGCGCGGTTGCCTGTGTCCGCCGCATCAGCCGCGGATCGGAATTCAAGCGCAAGCTGCTGGTGAAGACGATCGGTTTCGGCTTCGATGTCACGCTGCTCAGTTTGCGCGCAAGTCACATCGGAACCATAAGCTTGGGCGGCGGTCGGAAACGCCGTAAGCGCGATACCTGCGCCAAGCACGATTGCGAGAAGGAGGGCGGGTCGTTTAGCATTCAGCGTCATAACAATTGCGTCCTTCGTTTGCGGGGTTTCGATCTCAAAGGGCATCGCTGCCGACAGCGGCGATAGTGCCCGAAACATGTGTCAGACCTGAGCCAGCTGTTTCGAAAACTGAAATGCGCCTGTCCCGCATCCTGGCGGGGCACTGCCCGAACGCCGCGGCGCGCGAGTTCTTGGCTCTACTGAATGCCCAGCGCCTGAGCCTGTTGCCGCAGTCCCGCTTCGTTTTCGGGGTTTGCCGCTACCGCTGCCTCCAGCGTCGCCTTGGCTTTGGCCGGGTTCCCCAACATGGCGTGGCTGCGCATCACCATCACCCAGCGATCAAGGTTGGACGGGTCTTCGGCAAGCTTCGCTTCTGCCATGGCGACCATGCCTTCAATCTGTGCCTGCTGTTCGCCTGCTGAAAGGCTCTGCGCCGCTGCAATCTGCTCCTGGCTCGGGCCGCGCACCTGATCGGACGCGGCTGCTCCCGCAACGGCGCCTGATCCGGGCACAGCGATCGGGGGCAAGCGTCCGTCCATCGCTTCTGCCAAGCGGTCTTTCACCGGAATTTCAT
>JBCBOW010000410.1:0-2337 GCA_039821045.1 Pseudomonadota bacterium | reverse complement strand
CCTCGTTTTCTCTGTCTCGCCGCCGCCGAACCCCCAGCGGGGTAATCGGCCCATGTTTATCGTGCGGGGTGCCAAGCATACGCTTGAGAACCTCGTCTTCTCTCTTTTGATTGGTGTGTGTCATATGAACCCATCTGCAATAGAGCACGCGAAAATCCGCATCGAGAAAGCCCGCAAAGCTATCGAGAGACTTAAGAACAACCCGTCCCCCGGAGAAACTAAGGACGCTTGGACTGACTTCCTGCTCGCCGCGTCCGCAATCTATAGTAAACTCGAGCAAGGTGCAAAATCTAGCCCGAAATCAGAGGCCTGGTACGGGCGCATGAAGAAAGAACGTAAAGACGATCCGCTGCTTCAATACATTCACCACGCCAGAAACTCTGATGAGCATGGCCTCACTGCAATCACAAAGGAAGTGCACCGAACCATGCTCAAGCACCCACACATAAACCTTACGGCGGAGTTATTTGCCGACAATCCAGAAGCCGGAGAGCAGGATTGGCAGTTTATCGTCGCCAAACCTGGAGCGGCGGACGAAATCGTGCCCGCCCAAAAGGTCGGCAAGAAAGCAGGCGTTGGATTGGCAGATGTCACTGACGATAGGTACGGGGACACATTTCCGGTCCCGAATTCACACCTTGGGAATGAAATGAAGCTGGATAAACCTGCGCTCGCAGCCGAAGCCGCCTTCGAGTATTTGGTAATGCTCACTCACTCTGCGGAGCAGCTACTTCAGCAAGTGAAGCCATCAAAATGAGCCAAACAAGATCGTTTAGTGTCGAACCCACACACCATTCACGCGCAGCATAGACGCCCGCCTCAATCATCTCTTCGGTAATTTCGATGTCGGCCTGTCCCGATTTGTCTGGCGTATCCATAATGCTTTCTCAAGTATATAATGACCAGCAGGCTTTCCATCGCGCGAGCAAAATTCCCCGATCTGCAGCGGTGCATCAACTTGCGTGGTGACAGAGCCGCTCTGGCTAACTATGTGCGACCTATGCGCAATCTGCAGACTACAACCACAACAACAACCACCTCGGGTTTCCTGGGGCAGTTGCTGCTGGTCTGATCTCGCAGCGCTGCCGCCCGGGGGTTTCGGGTGGCACAAGCAGCCTCCTGAAATGTTCGAGAAACAAAACGCTGCTCTTCAGCTCGAAACACAGCTGTGCCATGGGCGCAGCGATAGAGATACGGACCAGGATGCAATGACCGAAGTACTCAAGATCAATCTCCCCGATGGCTCAGTGCGCGAGATGGAGCTGGGCACCACGCCGGCAGATGTCGCCGCCGCGATCGGTCCGGGGCTTGCCAAGGCGGCGCTGGCTGCGCGCGTCGATGGCGAAGTGCGCGATTTGAACCGCCCGTTTGAAGGCGATGCCGAACTCGCGCTGATCACGGCGAAGGATGAGGCGGAGGCGCTCGAACTTGTCCGTCATGATTATGCGCACGTGCTTGCCGAAGCGGTGCAAGCGCTGTGGCCCGGAACGCAGATCACCTTTGGCCCTGCGACCGAGGACGGCTTTTATTATGACGTGATGGCGCCCGCTTCACGCGAACCGTTTGGCCTCGAAGACCTGCCCGCGATCGAAGAGAAGATGCGCGAGATCATCAAGGCGGACAAGCCGCTTATCCGCGAAGTGTGGTCGCGCGACGATCTTATCGCGAAATGGGAAGCTGAAGGCGAGAGCTTCAAGGCCGAATGGGCCAAGGAACTGCCCGAGGGCGAAGATCTGACGGTCTATTGGTCGGGCGAACCGGGCAGTGAGGGCGCATGGCTTGATATGTGCCGCGGTCCGCATCTCGCCTCGACCGGCAAGCTTGATCCGCAGGCGTTCAAGCTGATGCGCACGGCAGGCGCCTACTGGCGAGGCGATCAGAACAACGCGCAGCTCACGCGCATTTATGGCACTGGCTGGCTCAACAAGAAGCAGCTTAACGCGCACCTCCATCGCCTGGAAGAAGCCGCCAAGCGCGATCACCGCAAGCTGGGCCGCGAGCTTGACCTGTTCCACTTCGAGGACTTTGCCCCCGGAGCGGTCTTCTGGCACCCGGATGGCTGGCAGATGTTCCAGGGCCTGCTCACCTATATGCGCCGTCGCCAGGAGCTGGCGGGCTATGTCGAGGTCAACACGCCTGACGTGATGGACCGCAGCCTGTGGGAGACCTCGGGCCACTGGTTCAACTATGGCGAGCACATGTTTACGACGCAGACCGAAGACGAACGCGTCTTCGCTTTGAAGCCGATGAACTGCCCGGGCGGTGTGTCGCTCTTCGCACATGGCCTGAAGAGCTATCGCGACCTGCCTTTGCGCATGGCCGAGTTTGGCAAGGTGC
>JBCBOW010000409.1:0-2339 GCA_039821045.1 Pseudomonadota bacterium | reverse complement strand
GGAGGAACTCATAGCCACCAGGCCCACCTGCGCTTCCCCAAGATTGGCTCTCCCAACAACGCGGTTCGCAAGCCCTTGGAGCCGTGCGTCAAGCGTGGTGGTGAGCACTTGCTTGGCATAGCCGGTTTCGGTGTTGGAGCGCGCAATCGGCAGCGCCCAATCGGCAAAATAGGTGCCCGTGGGCAGATCATTGCGCGTGCGGCTGTCAATTTTGGGAGCCGGCAGAGAAGCCGCCTGCGCCTGGCTAAGGTAGCCTTCCTCTACCATCGCCCCAACCACCAGATCCATTCGGCGTTTGGCGCGATCATAATGTTTCGTCGGGGCGTAGCGCGATGGCGCCTGGAGCAGACCTGCAAGCATGGCGGCTTGCTGCGGCAGGAGGTTTTCGGGCTGACGATAGAAATAGTGCAGCGACGCAGCCCGAAGCCCGTATTGATTGTCACCAAAATAGGCGTTCGAAAGATAGCGCTCGAGAATCTCTTCCTTGGTCAGCCAGGTCTCCAGCCAAAACGCGATCAGCGCCTCGCGCGCCTTTCGAGAGAGGCTTTGCTCAGGCGTCAGGAAGGTGAACTTGGCGAGCTGCTGCGTGATCGTGCTGCCCCCGCCGCGTCCGGTCCAGATCGCGCGCGCAATCCCGCGCGGGTCAACGCCCCAATGCGAGTAGAAGCGCCGGTCTTCGATGGCGAGAAAGGCTTGGACAACGTGATCGGGAAGCTCTTCGACTTCAACCGGCTCAGCCACCATCGCGCCCGATCGAGCGATCGGCGTGCCATCGCTTGCAAGCAAGGTGATCTGCGGCGCTGCGATCGGCTCAAGCGACTTTGACAGCGGCGCGGTGAAGGCAAGCCACACGATCAGCAGCATGAAGAGCAGGAGCGCACCGGCCAACCCGCGGATTGTCCACCAGGTCCAGCGACGGTCTTTCAGGTGGACAAGGCTCCACCAAGGCGCGCGCCGACGCTCTTCTTGGACCACGTGGCGATCGAGCTGGCGCATGCGCTCATCCCAGCTCGCATAGTCCGGTTCGCCGCCGGAAAAGCGCGGCGGGCTGCGAACGGGGCCTAGATCATCATCGGGATCGATCGGCCGCTGCGATTCATAAAGCGCGTAATAATCATTGCCGCTGGAAGGATCGGCGCGTTCGTCACGCTTAAAGAATCGCTCGAAGATCGCCATCACCAAGCTGTGTTAGCAATGTAACACGCCGCAAGGCAAGCGGTCAGCCAGCCATGACGGCGCTCTCAGGCAAATCTTCGCCCATCACGCGCTGATAATACTCGCTCACCAGCGTGCGTTCAGCCTCATCACACTTGTTGAGGAACGACAGACGGAAGGCGAAACCGATCGAGCCAAAGATCGCTGCGTTCTGCGCCCAGGTGATGACCGTGCGCGGGCTCATCACGGTCGAGATATCGCCGTTCATGAAACCTTGACGCGTGAGCTCGGCGACCTTGATCATGTTGGCGATGGTCGCATCGTCGGTGTCAGGCGTCTTCGATTTGACGATATCCTGCTCGGTCTCGGGCGCAAGATAGTTGAGCGCCACAACCACATTCCAGCGGTCCATCTGCGCCTGGTTGATCGCTTGCGTGCCATGATAGAGCCCGCTGGTATCGCCAAGGCCCACCGTGTTCGTCGTCGCAAACAGGCGGAAATAGGGATTAGGCGTGATCACGCGGTTTTGATCGAGCAGCGTCAGACGGCCATCAAACTCAAGCACGCGCTGGATCACAAACATCACATCAGGGCGGCCCGCATCATATTCATCAAACGTCAGCGCAACAGGGTGTTGCAGCGCCCAGGGCAGGATGCCTTCTTTGAACTCGGTGACCTGAAGCCCGTCTTTCAAGACAATCGCATCGCGGCCGACCAGATCGATCCGGCTGATATGCGCATCCAAGTTCACCCGGATGCTGGGCCAATTGAGGCGCGCTGCGACCTGCTCGATGTGAGTCGATTTGCCGGTGCCGTGATACCCTTGGATCATCACCCGGCGATTATGCGCAAAGCCTGCGAGGATCGCGAGCGTGGTCTCCGGATCGAAGACATAATCCTGATCGATCTCAGGCACATGCTCTGAGGGTGCAGCGAATGCGGGCACTTGCCAATCGACATCAATGCCGAAGGTCTCGCGCACATCAATGGTGATGTCAGGTTCGGTCGGGATGGCGCTGGCGCCGGCGAAATCGGGTGATGCAGGTGAGTTCATTACCGGCTCCGGTTAGAACGCGAGCGCGCAGCCTGCAAGAGTTGCTTTGCAGGACTGACCTTAAGCGGGCTCAGGCGATTTGATGTTGGTGAGATGGCCGCGCTTGATCCACAGGCGAGCGCCTTGCTGG
>JBCBOW010000408.1:0-2342 GCA_039821045.1 Pseudomonadota bacterium | reverse complement strand
GCCTTTGAATTGCGCTGAAAACTGAAGAAGACCTATAGGGGAACAAAGCGCAACCGATAGGTCTTCTAGAAGAGCGCCAGATTGGCGGAATTCAGGGATTTGTGGCCGGTGAGCGGACGGCTTCGTTAAACTCGTAGTCGACCCAATCGTAATCATTGAATCCGCGCCGGCGCCGGGACCGATTCACTGTTGCGCCGACAAACACCGCTGTGAGAGCGAGCAAGGTCGGCACGATATTCAGAATGGCATAGGACCATCCAAGCCAGCCCTCGAGACTGACGCGGAAGATGTGCGCCGTCAGGCTGAAGACCAGCAAGGCTGAAGCGACGAACGGCCAATATCGATTGGCATTGAAAGCTACAAAGCCGATCGCAATCAGGGCAATTAGATCGGCCGCGATCAACGCCCAGTCGACATGCTCAAAATACGCCAAGCCAAACGATCCGTAGATGAGCGATTGAGCCACTGGCCCGACGGCAAAACCGATCGCGCCGATACGCTCTGGCCAGTTGCGATCCCAGCGTGGTGCGCCAAACAGCACTGCCAGAAACACCATTCCATAGAAGATAGCGTAGTACGCCTGGATCAATGGGCTGCTGAAATCTGGCAGTGCGAAGTTCATTTTCTAGGCGGCCCTTCTTGCATCCGCTGCAAGTTTGCCAGAAGCCGGGCAAGTGAACGGCGAACCGGCTGTTGCTGCTCCAGCGATTGCAGCCTGCTTGGCAATCTCTGTTGCCGCTATAGTGCGTACAAGTGATGCGTCGGCCTTGTTCAAGGCGGTGATCGCCGTGCTGTCATCGAGACCGTAATCAGCTTTGAATTTTGCCGTCAATTTGCTCAACCTCTGAAGTTTCTGGCGTATAGCCTGTTCGGCCTGCAGGGTATCATACAGCAGTTCAGCGATTTCTTGTGCGTCTTTATTGTCATGCATGGTCTTCGTCTCCGGTTAGAGTACGAAGGCCCTCATCGTTGCAGAGCGTCCAAGCCGAGCGCGATAACCAAGCTGAAAGCGCCAAACGCCCCCAATGCCAAAACGATCAATGCGATCATGACGAATGGGAACAGCCGCCCTAGACGCGCCCTGAGAGCCCTCAGGCCTCCGGCTTCGAGATCTGCGATCAGACGAATGAAACTCTCTGTCTCATACATTGATCGCAGCGCTCTGGGCGGGAGGCCTGACGTGGCTTCTTCCAGACGCTCATTGGCTGCGTGCAGCTTCTTGTTTCGGTATACAGGCTTCTGACAGAGTACTCTTGCCTGCACGAATAGATGGATTGCTTGAGATCGATCCTTGAGGCGCAGTCCGGTCACTCTCTCCATGCGGTCTTTCGACTGGCGCTGAAGCTGTCGGACGCGGGTGGTGCTTAAACCGAGAGCTTGAGCGACATCATCATGGACCTTGCCCTTGGCGAGCTCTTCCATAGTGTTGTGCTCTTGGTTGGTGAGTTGCTGAGGCCTGCCACCCTCGAACAGAGGGAGCACCTGGTCAGGCGTCAGATCTTCGAGCGCCGCCTCGAAGCGCTCAATGTCGTCAATACGGCTCATCGGTCTCAAATAGGTCAGGACCGTTGTATCGCGCAATAGGCTGATTGGCATGGCCTTTGGCGAATACGACCACGTCGCCCGGCGCCACATCGCGCTGCGCTCGGCGATCCCAGACATAATGGATGAAGCTAGGTCGGCCCCACACGCGCACAGCGTTCCAGTATCGATCATCGCGGAAACCGACGAAATGGACCGCTGTCATGGAATTCCTGCGTCTTCTCTCTGCTGCCGTTCGCGCTCACTAAGCTCATCTTGAGTGATTTTACCGTCCGGCAGGTAGATGCGCAGCGGCTGCATACACGGTCCATTGGCCATCGCGTGCAAGTCTCGCTCGCCGAGCCCCTCAATCCACTCGATCTCGACGTACTCACCGACATGACATTTGCGTCGGCGCCCGACGAGATCGGGCTTAAGCAAGGTGGCATTCGCAATACTTGAATCCGCTCCTTTGGCCTCTCCACCCAACACAACGACCGGCGAATCCCATGCTATGCGCTCGCGAGCTTTGGCCCATTTCGCGCTCATGAGTAGCACCGGTCAGGATACATTGTCTGCCAGTTCTCGCTGCACCATTTATTTGGGTGAAACCGCCAACCGAATGGCTCTGGCATACTATCCGATAGACCGTTGAAGCGTCTCAGCGCGAGCAACGCCTTCTCAGACCTCTTGTACTGCATCGCTTGCAGCGAAAAGCCGACCGCATCGAAGCCGCGCTTGATGAGCGCGTCTCGCACGACGCCGGTCGCCTCGAACAGCACCGCAATCGCCCCGCTCCCACCGGCGAAGTTGTCGATCAC
>JBCBOW010000407.1:0-2356 GCA_039821045.1 Pseudomonadota bacterium | reverse complement strand
CGTGCGCCGTTTGCTGGCGGAGCGCGATGGCCAGATCGGAAAGCCGCTGACCTGCTTTACTTGAAGATTGCCTTGGCGCTCCCTGGCTGCCTGTTTTCATGCTGAACTGGATACCGGCTCGGCTTCATCGAGCGCTCCTCCCGCTTGCGCATCGCATCCGGCATCGCTGGCGGCGCTGGCGCGGCGTGCGATTGCGCGGATGCAGCGTGGTGGTCACCAATCTTGCAGGCGAAGTGCTCTTGCTGCGCCATTCCTATGGTCCCAAGGTCTGGGCGCTTCCCGGCGGGGGGATCAACGCCGGCGAAGAGCCCGAGGCGGCAGCGCGGCGCGAGGTTTGCGAGGAGCTCGGCCTGACGCTCGCCTCGGTCACATCTCTGGGCGAAATCGAAGAGGAAATCTCAGGTTCGCCGCACACCGCCTACCTCTTCACGGCCACGACAGGCGCGCGGCCCCAGCCTGATGAGCGCGAAGTGATCGAGGCGCGCTTCTTCCCTTCGCACTCGCTGCCAGAGCCGCTCGGGCGCATCACGCGATCGCGCATCGAGATCTGGCGCGCGCGCTCTGACGGATGATATCGGATACTAAAGCAGAGACAATTGCGCGCTGTCTTCGCCCGGCTCTTCGGGTTCGCCATGATCAAGGTTTGAAAGTGTAAGCCCCATCAGCCGGATCGGCATGGGCAAGGGCAGCGCCTCTTCGAGCAGCTCGCGGGCGAGACGCGCAAAATGGGCCTTATCTTCGATCCAGCCGCTGCCCTCTTTAGCACCGATCGACTTTGCCCGCGTCATGATCTGAAAATCGGTGAACTTCATCTTCAAGGTGATCGTGCGGCCGCGAATAGGCGCACCTTTTGCGCTCGCGTTCTCCACACGCTCCCACACGATATCCACGGTGTTTTCCAACGTCTCGCGCAGCTTTGCACCGCTTGAGATGTCTTGCGAAAAGGTCCGCTCCCCGCCCACTGATTTGCGGATCCGATGCGCGCGAACCGGGCGCAGATCGATGCCCCGCGCCGCGCGATAGAGATAATCGCCCATGCTGCGAAAATGCGCGCGCAGAAACTCGATGTCTTTCGCGGCAAGGTCTGCACCTGTCTCGATCCCCAGGCGCTTCATCTTTTCCTCGGCTTTGGGGCCAATGCCGTGGAACCGCCGGATCGGGAGCGATGCAACAAAGGCCGCGCCTTCGCCTGGCCGGATCACGCACAGCCCATCGGGCTTGTTCTGGTCGCTCGCAAGCTTGGCGAGGAATTTGTTGTAAGAGACGCCCGCGCTGGCGGTGAGCTTGGTCTTGGCTTTGATCTCCTGCCGGATCAGCTGAGCAATGCGCGTTGCCGAGCCGATGCCAAGCCGGTCCTCGGTCACATCGAGATAGGCCTCATCCAAACTCAGCGGCTCGACATGCGGCGTGTGATGATCAAACACCGCGCGGATTTGGCGGCTGGCCTCTTTGTAAGCGTCAAACCGGTGGCGCACGAAGATGAGATCGGGGCATTTGCGCTTTGCCGTGACCGAAGGCATCGCTGAGCGCACGCCAAACTTGCGCGCTTCATAGCTTGCTGCGGCGACCACGCCGCGCCCGCCTGCGCCGCCCACGGCCACCGGCTTGCCGCGCAATTCGGGATGGTCGCGCTGCTCTACGCTGGCGAAGAACGCATCCATATCGACATGGATGATCTTGCGCAGCGCGACAGCCTCATTAGGAAGCTCATCGTCATCGCGCGGGGCCGTATTCATGAGCCACAAAATAGAAGCTTCGCGTGGCCAAAGAAAGCTTATCGCTTGCGCGGTGGAACTTTCGCTCCGATGAACGATATTGTGCATATGCGAACAGAGACATGGTCTTCGGGCGAGCCTGCGGGCGATAAGCCAAATCCACGGACGATGGCTCCGCAAGCCGCTCGGCGCGCCAAAAAGGCGCTCGGAGAGACCGAGCTTATCTGGATGATGGCGATGCTGATGGCGCTTCAGGCGTTCGGGATCGATGCCATCCTCCCGGCGCTTGATGAAGTGGCGGCCACGCTTTCGATTTCCGGGAACGACCGGCAGTTCATCATCGGCGTTTACCTGCTCACAGCGGGCCTCGGGGCGCTGGCACCGGGTGCCCTCGCGGATCGCTATGGCCGCCGCCCGATCCTGTTGGGCTCGATCGCTGTATACATCGTGCTTTCCTTGGCGAGCGCGCTGGTCACGAGTTTCGAAGCGCTGATCGCGGTGCGCGCGGCGCAGGGCTTTTTTGGCGCTGGCATTGTCGCCTTGCCCCCGGCGATCATTCGAGACCGGGTCGGCGGGGACAAGATGGCACGCATGATGAGCCTTATCTTCGTGATCTTTCTGATGGTCCCGGCGATCGCGCC
>JBCBOW010000406.1:0-2362 GCA_039821045.1 Pseudomonadota bacterium | reverse complement strand
GGAAGGTGACGGCTCGGATGCGCAAATCACAGTCAGGCAAATCAAACCCGCTTTGCCCCACGGGCTTGCCGAAGGTGTTGTCTCCGATCAGCGCGATGGAATCGGTGTTGAGATATGGGATCATCGAGTTGATGACGAGTTCGCTCGCTGATGCGGTGCTGTTTGTCCCGATGAAAGCGATCCGTTCGGCTTCGATCGCATTGATCTCTTCTTCGAACAGCCGGGTCTCGTTTTCCTGGCTTTGCGACGCGCGAAACACTGTCTCGCTCCAGACTTGCCCCACGCGTCCGCGGCCGAGCAGATCGCCAAAGGTGTCAGCCACGCTCACGAGACCGCCGCCATTGTAGCGAAAATCGATGATGAGCTCGGTGATGCTTTGCGCGTCAAACTCGCCAAACGCCGTGCGCAACTGGTCCGCTGCATTGGAAACGATGAAGGTCCGAAGGTTAAGGTAGCCGACCTGACGATTGCCATCGTTGAGGATCAGGACCCCGTAGCGATCGGAAATCGGATCCAGCGAAAAATCGCTCTTTGTGACGGTGGTTTCGATCACGGCCCCTTCGAGCTGCTCAAACCGCAGCACACGCTGCGTGCCGGCGGTGGAAGGGCCAAGCGCATCGACGACCGCTTGCGGGCCGCCGGATGCCATCAGCGAGGAAACGGTGACGAGCGAACCGCCTGGCTCTCCGATGGCAAGCAGTTCGGTGCCGCGATCGATACCCGCCTGAAACCCATTTCCAGCCTCGAACGCTTCGAGGACGAAAACACGATTGTTCAGCGTGTCGTAGGAAAGCCGGATACCAAAACCCGCACTTGAGCCAGAGTTGATCAGTTCGTTCTCTTCAGCAATCGAGGTTGCGAAGGTGAAGAACTTGTCGACGTCTTGCGCGCGCGCTGGCGCAACGGCGGCATCGAGATAGGCTTGAACGTCGGTGAAGTTTGACGTTTGAACAGACGTATCGAGCAGGTCTGGGAAGAGATACCACTGATCGAGCACCGCCTCTGCAAAATCGAGCTGTGTCTGGGTCGAGCAGGTCGGTGTCGTGGGGGGAGGCGCAGGTGTTTGAGTCGGTGGCGGTGCCGGATCGGGTGCTGGGCTTGAGACGGGTGGCGGCGTCGGGCTCGATCCGTCTCCGCCGCATGCAACAAGCGCAAATGCAAGCGTAGACGAAAGAACAGTGCGAGCGATGGGCATTAGGGGGCGACTCCGAAACAAAACTGCATAAGGAGGACTGCTACAAAGGAGCTACGGATGCAACGCACTGAAGGTTCATCCCAAATTTGTGACATTTTGCGCTGCAAGCTTGCATCAAGTGTCGCTCTTTTGCGGGTGATACGGTGAGTTTTCCTCAGGAAAGAGCGCCAAATCCCGCCCGGCACCTCGTGTGCGCCTGCTGAACTGCTTAGGTTTTATGACAAATGGAACGACTCGCATCATGACCACTTTGCCCGACTGGCTCAATTCCGCGCTGCCCGCGCCCGCGCGTCACCCCGGCCTCGCTATTGCGGAGCTTGGTGACAAACGTTCACTTGCGCGCGGAGGGTTTGCGCTCACCAGTCCTGCTTTCAAGCCGGGCGAGGAGCTTGACCCTTGTTTCACGGCCAAAGAGGAAGACGCGGTCGCTCCGCCGCTTGAATGGAGCGCGCCGCCGCCAGGCAGCCAGGAACTGGTGGTGATTGTTGAAGACGCCTCTACGAGTGGCGACAGCCCCCAATGTCATTGGCTTGTTTGGGGCCTTGCCGGGCAGCGTGGTAAGCTGCTCGAAGGCGAAGTGCCGCCGCGCACGGGCAAGAATGCATTCGGGAATTCGGAATGGCTGTTGCCTGATCCGCCCGAAGGCGAAACACGTCATTACGTGTTCCAGATCTTTGCAACAGAGCTTCCCCTCACTTTGATGCCGGGGGCTAGTCGCGAAGAACTCATCGCTGCGATCAAGGGCTTTGTAACGGGCTGCGCAGTGCTTCATTCCCCGTTCACGGGCATTGCCGCTGATGAGTGGGATGAGGATGAGGAAGAGTTTGAATAACCTGCCATAATTATAAGGGAGAAGACCATGGCTGGCAAAACCAACGCACTGCAAAAACCAGTGCAGCTTTCTGACGCACTTGAAGCGGTGATCGGCAAAGGCCCGATGCCCCGCTCGCAAGTGACTTCAAAAGTCTGGGAATACATCAAGGCAAACGACCTGCAAAAGCCGACGGATAAGCGCACGATTGTGCCCGATGCCAAGCTCGGCGGTGTCATTGGCAACGAAGAGATTTCGATGTTCAAGATGACCGCGGCCGTTTCAAAGCACCTCACCTGAGTGAGGTCTTAAAGCTCTGATCAGCGCCGCGATGGACGCCGCCAATGCCTCCGGTG